>JAGDMC010000044.1 GCA_017860395.1 Bacteroidota bacterium
GAGCCGTCTTCCTATCTTCATCGCAATTGCCGGCAGTACCAGGGCATAAATCGCCGCTACTCCGTTGTATACTCCGAAAATTACTCCAACCCAGTTTCCGGCATCCTGATAGAGGTCTGATGAGGTATCGGAAATATCTGCACCATAAATATGCACTGCAATTGCCGGAGTAGTAAATACCCACATGGAAAAGAGCGCAAACCATGAAAAAAATTGCACGACACCTAATTGCTTCATTGTTTTTGGCATCGCGGCAAAATCTCTTAAAATTTGTACTAACCCTCTTACTTTTTTAATTTCATTAGTTTTTTCACTCTTTTCCGGTGGATATTCGGTAGTTTTAAACACCGTCCATAATATTGAACCAATAAGAACGGCAGCTCCTATATAAAAAGATGAAGTTACATTTGATGGTATTGAACCATTTATAGAAGATTTCCCGAATCCGAACCATTCTGCCAGAACAAATGGAAGCCAGGAACCAATTACAGCACCAATGCCAATTAAAAATGTTTGTATAGAGAATCCAAGTGTTCGCTGGTCGGAAGGAAGTAAATCTGCAACTAAAGCCCTGAAAGGTTCCATAGCAACATTTATCGAAGCGTCCATTATCATCAGCATTCCTGCACCCACAAGCATTGGCGGTAAAAGACTGGCAAGAAGTGCAGAGTTTGGCATGAAAATCAAAGCTATAGCGGTAAGTATTGCACCAAAAAGAAAGTATGGCTTTCTTCTTCCAAGCTTTGTCCATGTTTTATCGCTATAATGTCCTATTATGGGCTGGACTATCATTCCCGTTAGAGGAGCGGCTATCCAGAACCAGGATAAATGTTCAACGTCAGCTCCGAATGTCTGAAGTATCCTGCTGGCATTTGCATTTTGAAGAGCAAAACCAAATTGAATACCTAAAAAACCGAAACTCATATTCCAGATATCCCAAAACGACATCCGACTTTGTTTCATATTTATACAATTTTTATTAAATGTAGAATAAATTGAAACAGATAATCTTAAAATTCCGACGGATTGAGTTAAATTAAGGACGAAATGCAGAAATATTCAACCTAATTGAAACATTAGGCCAGAATATTTAAGTGTAATTAAAATTAATTGGGAAAAACGCCTTCAAGCCACTCCAGAAAGGCAGGTACTCGCACTCTGCTGACATAAATATCCTCTTTGAAAGGAGGATTCAAAATCACTTTCAGTCTCGAATTAAAGTGTCTGGAAATGCTGTCAATAGATGTTATTTCTGCAATGCAGGAACGGGAAAGCTTGAAAAAAAACTCCGGGTTTAATTGTTCTTCTATTGCCTCCAGGGAAAAGTCCGTTAACAATGTCCGTTTATCTTTTGTTACGATATAGGTAGACTTATTTTCGGCATAAAAATATGCAATATCAGCTGTATTGATTACAATAATTTTAGTTCCTAACTTTACAGTGAACCTTTGCTTATAAACTTTTGAAGAAGACAGGATTTTACTTACAATTTCCTGCGAATATCCAGGATTGACTTTCATTCTCAAACATTTGTCAACAGCCTTTACAAACATAGATTCATCCAGTGGTTTTAAAAGGTAGTCAATGCTGTTTACTCTGAATGCATCAAGAGCATAACTTTCGTATGCCGTAGTAATTATGACACACGATTTTATTTCTGTCATTTTGAAAAGTTCGAAACAAATTCCGTCTGAAAGCTCCACATCCATAAATATGAGATCTACTGAATTGTTCTTTAGCCATGCAGCTGCTGATACTAATGAACTAAGGGTCGCCGAAATCTCAAAGTCGGGATAATTATTTGAAAGCAATCTTTTTAATTGCATTTGTGCCGGAATTTCATCCTCAAGTATCAATATTTTCATACGTTCTCAATTAAAGGGAGTCTTACTTCATAATGAAAAGAATCTACTTTGATTTGAATATCTTTCCTAAAAAGAAACATATACTGACCTCTGATATTCTTAATACCTATTCCGCCAGATTCTATTGTTGTTATTTTTGGCTGTAGGTTGTTTTTAATGACAATTTTCTCGTTATCAATAAAAACATTGATAACTAAAGGGCATTCCTGACTAATAACATTATGCTTTATAGCATTTTCCACAAGCATCTGCAATCCTCCCGGAATAATATTGAATTCAAGAAATTCATCCGGAATGGAGATATTAACAATGAGTCCGTTACTGAACCTCTCTTTTAATAAATCTACATACAGATTTACAAAGTCAATCTCTTCCCTGATTGTTACAATTGGCAAATCTTCTTTACTGAGCAAATATCTGTATATGGAAGAGAGTTTTCTCACAAAGTCACTTGCTCTTTTCTGATCTATAAAAATAAGATAGTCCAGAACATTAAGACTATTGAAAAGAAAGTGCGGATTTAACTGATTTTTTAATTGCTGATATTGGTGTCTTGCACGGTTCTTTTTGCCAATTTCAAGATTGAGAGCCCTTTCGTGAAGCCTTGAATAGTATGAATAAACATGAAGGAGCGATATTATAATTAAATTGAAGACAAAGCTGGAAAAGAGTGTTAAGTTGAAATAAATATCATTAAAAAATGATGCAGAATATACTCCGGTCCAAATTGGAACTCTTATCCACAGTGCTGATAATAAGGCGATAATTATCGCCGAGATAACTATCAAAGATATCTTAATAAAAGACCACTCTTCTTTTATGTATTTATTTAATGCATAAGCAGCATAAATATCAAACAACAGCATTACCAGAGTGAGAGGATAATTGCTTAGAAGTTTAATTAGAAAACGGCCGAAAGTCAAATTGAGATTTTGTTCAAAAAGAGGCATAAACTCCTGTATAAGAACCCTGAAGCCAAATACAAAAAGTGCAAGAAGGGAGAATTCTATTATCTTTTTGAAACCTAAATTTTTCATCCTCTGTTAGCTCGTTTTCTTAGGATAAAATATACGGACCAACCCAAAATTTCTGTCACAACGATAGTTGCAATTACATGCGTAAGAATTGAGTAGTCCGGGAGTAAAATATAAATAAGATCTGCTCCCTTTGTACCCATATAAAAACCCGCCAGTATTGATAAAAGTGAAAGGGAAAGAAAGACGTCTGTAGTACCGTTAAAAAAATTGATCAGTATTACAATCATTGCAATGGTAAGGATTGTCAGAAAAAGCCCGTCGTCCAGATTAAGACTAAGCAGAACAAAACATACAGCCGCATGTATAAAGGCAAAGAGATTTATTGTGATATATAAAAAGCGTAAATCTCTTTTAACATTTCCATTTGTTTTAAATACAGAGGTTTTCATAAAATTTATAACTGTCTGTAAATATACTAAATATAATCCAACCTGTTAAATATTAAAAAAATTAAATTAGGTTTGCGATATATTTTTGATTTAAATTCCTGTAGATTATGAGAATAAAATTCAACCTTGCATTTTATACTAAATATGGCCAAAACATCTTAATAACAGGCTCTATCCCGGAGCTTGGAGAGTTTGATACTTCCAGGGCCATTCCTCTTTCCTGTAATGATGGCGTTTGGAGTACATCTGTAAACATTACCGGAAAAGCTGATTTTGACTACTCATACATTTTAAAGGATAATTATTCGGTCATAACCTGTGAATCCGGTCCATCCAGAAAATTTAAGGATTATGGAAATAACGAATATCATGTTTTTGACGAGTGGAGCCCTTTTACAGATGAATCACCTTTTCTTTCTGATGCATTCAGAAAAGTATTCTTCAAGAGGGATTTGCAACATTGTCAAAAAGATGGCTGCATAATAATTACATGTGCTGCAAATAATCTTTCGACATGTGATTCTCTATATATTTCCGGAAGCATTGAAGAGTTAGGCAAATGGGAAATATCAAAAAAGCAGCCTATGCACATGAATTGCGATGGCAGATGGGAATATATCATACCTGTTTCCAGGGTAACTGAGCATTTTGAATACAAATTTCTTCTTTCCAATGGCACAGGTGATAATTCATCTATCGTGTGGGAACATGGAGATAATAGAATTTTCAATAATTTGGGGGCTAAACCGGGTTCAAAAACCATAATTAATCATTTCTCTCTTAATTTGCCAGCAGCAAAGCCAAGATTTGCCGGAACGGCAATTCCTGTTTTTTCACTGCGAAGCAATGAAAGCAGCGGAATAGGAGACTTTTTTGATATTAAAGCTATGGTTGATTTATTATGTGCTACCGGACAGCGGGTACTTCAGATACTCCCTGTTAATGACACGACAATGACGCACACATGGACAGACTCATACCCTTATGGCGCGATTTCTATTTTTGCCCTTCATCCTTTATACATCAATCTGAAGGCCATTGGAATCGTAAAAGATAAAGGTTTCATGAAGAAATACATGGAGAAGGCCAACGAATTAAACAAGCTTGAAAGCGTCGATTACGATTCGGTCTCGAAACTGAAATGGGAATATTTGATTAAAATATTTTCAGAGTCAGGTAATACAACATTTCAATCAAAGGAATATAAACTGTTCTTCGCTAAAAATTCTGAATGGCTAATCCCTTATGCTGCATATTGTTACTTAAGAGACAAATATAAAAGTGCAGATTTTTCCAATTGGCCTGAGTATTCAATATATGACAAAGTCAAAATCTTGGAACTGACTTCTCCCAATTGTGACCATTTTGATGATATCGCTATACACTACTTTATTCAGTTTCACCTTCATATTCAGCTTTCGGAGGTTCACCTTTATGCAAACAGCAAGGGAGTTATTCTTAAGGGGGATATTCCAATAGGTGTCAATAAATATTCTGTTGACGCATGGGTTGAGCCACAATATTTTAACTTTAGCGGTCAGGCCGGTGCTCCACCAGATGACTTTTCGGTAAAAGGCCAGAACTGGCGATTTCCAACATACGATTGGGAAGAGATTGAAAAAGACGGTTTCTCCTGGTGGAAGAGACGGTTTAGAAAAATGGGGGAATATTTTGATGCATACCGCATTGACCATATATTAGGTTTTTTCAGGATTTGGGAGATTCCTGCTCATTCAGTTGAGGGACTTATGGGGCACTTCAATCCTTCACTGCCTTTTACAGAAAATGAAATCAGATCTTATGGCTATAATTTCAATTACGACAGAGATTGTACACCTTATATCAGAGAATATATTCTCAATGATTTTTTTGGAAGCGATAAAAGCGAAATTTCAGAAATATTTCTCGACAATGTCGGATGGGAAACATATCGCCTGAAAAATAATCTTAATACCCAGACTTCTATTGAGAAGTATTTTGCAGAAGAGTCTTCTTCACATCTTTCAAAATACAAAGATTCACTTTTCGCACTTTGTTCGGAGGTCCTCTTTATACCGGATCCGATTGATCCAACAAAATTTCATCCGCGAATTTCTGCGCAATTGACTAAATCATACCTTTCATTGAGTCAGGAGCAAAAAAATTCTTACAATAATTTATATAACCATTTTTTCTACAATAGGAATAACGATTTTTGGTATAATAGCGCAATGAAAAAGTTGCCCAGTCTCATATCTTCAACCGGTATGCTAGTATGCGGAGAAGATTTGGGAATGATTCCGGCTTGTGTTCCGGCTGCCATGAAATCTTTAAGTATTCTTACTTTGGAAATTCAAAGGATGCCTAAAGACCCAATGAACATGTTCGGAAACCCTTCTCATTATCCTTATTTGTCTGTATGCACTACAGGCAGTCATGATACCAGCACATTGCGGGGATGGTGGGAAGAAAACTATGAAAATAGTAAAATCTACTTCAGGGATTTGCTTGGAGAAAACAGTACAGCACCATTTTATTGTGAGCCGTGGATCTGTAATAAAATTATTGACTCTCATCTTTATTCTCCTTCAATGCTTGTTATTTTGCCTCTTCAGGACTGGCTTTCCATGTTTGGCAAATTAAGAAGGGAGAATACCCATGACGAACGGATAAACCTCCCTTCCAACCCTAATCATTACTGGAGATACAGAATGCACATTAAAATAGAGGAACTAATAAAAAATAAAGAGTTTACCAGCCATATAAGAGAGCAAATCCGAAAATCCGGAAGAGTCTAATTTTTATATTTTCTTTTTCTCTTTTGAATAAATCTTATCCATTACTAAAGCAATAGCTCCATCCCCGGTAACATTACAAGCAGTTCCAAAACTGTCCATTGTAATATACAGGGCAATCATAAGACCTATCGCATTCTGATCAAATCCGAGCATTGACTGCAGAATACCAACTGCTGCCATAATCGCACCTCCGGGTACCCCTGGTGCTGCGACCATGGTAATTCCAAGCATTAATATAAATCCGGCAAAGATATCAAGGCCTGCAGGCATGCCCAACATCCACATTATAGCATAAGCACAGGAAACAATCTTTAACGTACTCCCGGCAAGGTGAATTGTTGCACAAAGAGGGATAACGAAATCGGCAAGTTCCGGATCTACTCCGTTCTTTTTTGCCTGTGCCAGTGTAACGGGAATAGTTGCTGCAGACGACTGAGTTCCAAGAGCAGTCATATATGCCGGAAGCATTGTGATTAGTGCTTTAATTGGATTTTTTCCTGAAATTGCACCTGCCAGAAGATATTGGAATAGTAAAAGCATCACATGCATTATGAAAATTACAATAATGACCTTGAAGAAAAGTCCCATAATAACAGTAGCCTGTCCCTCTTCTGTGATTTTCATAAAAATGCCAAAGATGTATAATGGCAATACCGGAATTATAGCTTTTACAATTACAACTGTAATTAATTCTCTGAATTCCAGCAATGCGTTTTTGAAAGTATCACCCTTAACTGCAGTGAGACCCAGTCCAAGAAGAAAGGCCAGGATTAACGATGCGGTAACACTCATGACCGGGGGCATGTCGATAGTGAAATAGGGAGTTATCGAACTCCCCGCCATGTCGTTTATATTTGAAAAAGACGTCCCTTTTTCAATTAATATTGGTAAAGACCACTTTGTAGTAAAATATGAAAAGAATCCGGAAAACAAAGTAGAGCCATAAGCTATCAATGTAGTAATTCCCAGTAATTTACCCGCTCCTTTACCAAGTTCTGCAATTCCTGGCGCAACAAGACCCAGAATTATCAGCGGTATTACAAATCCAAGAAAATTACTAAAAATAGAATTTATTGTTACAAAGATTTTTACAATTGATTCGGGGAAAATAAAAGATGATAAAACACCTAAAATTATTGCAATAATGATTTTAGTAAGCAGGCCGGGTTTAAATTTCATATTGTTTAAATTTATTTCAAAAATACTTTCTCTTCTCCCTTAAGAACTCCAACTCCATATTCTCCGGTAGATTTTGCCCATGCCCTGTGCATTAATCCGGTGTTGAAAACCATTGAAATATTTCCGTTTTTGTCAACAGCAATAATTCCGCCACCAGAGCCTCCCATAGGATCAATTTTATTGAAAATCACCTCGTTTGCTGCTTTTTCCAAAGAAAATCCTTTATAATCCATAAGAGCAGAAATATCAAATGCTACAACTCTCCTAATCCAATATTCACCATGTCCGGTACCTGATACTGCAACGGTATTATTATTCGCATAGGTTCCTGCTCCGATGATTGGAACATCGCCTACCCTTCCCCACTTCTTTCCGGACATTCCGCCTGTAGATGTTGCTGCAGCCAGATTACCATTCATATCCATTGCAACACAGCCTACAGTGCCCTTTAAATTTGGTTCTTCTGTACCTTTTTTAATTCTTATAAGCTGTTCATTTCTCTCTGCAGTGGAAAAATAGGAATTATCAACAATCTCCAGCTTCATTGCTTTTGCGAATGCAGACGCACCCTCTCCTATCAAAAGTACATGTTGAGTGCTGTCCATAACCATTCTTGCAGCATTGACCGGATTTTTTATATCTCTTACACCGGCCACTGCTCCTGCTTTTAGATTTGAGCCATCCATAATTGCGGCATCAAGTTCATGTATGCCGTCAATATTCATTACAGCTCCTTTGCCGGCATTAAACAACGGGCAGTCTTCCATATAATTTACAACCGCCTGAACTGCGTCCAGAGATGGTTTACCCTCTGACAGCATCTTTTTACCTATTTCAAGGGCTGCCAAAAGGTTTTTCTCATATTCCGCTTTTCTTTCCGGAGTAAGTGATTTAGGTGCAGAGCCTGCTCCTCCATGCACAACTAAAGCCCATGTTCCTGTTTTTGCATTAACTTCTTTGGCCTGTTTAGGATTTTGTCCGTTCTGACATATAAGATTTTGTGACGAAAACAAAACCGCCAGCAACAATATTACTGCGCTAAGTGAAGAATTAAGTTTTTCCATAGAGTAAAATGCACATTTAATACAAATATAGTCTTTCTATTCCAAATTGCCGGCTGCGAGTTGCGTTTACTTATTGCCATTTATACACTGTCACCTGATTGCTTCGGGCTTGTGCGTCCTCCTTCGCTTTGCTCCGTCCGGCCGAATCGCCCTCATCAATTAGATGGCAATGTAATGTTTATGCAATATGATTATCAACTCGCCGCCTGAGACTATTTGAATATTACATTTTTTAGCCAACTTTTTCGGCCGAATGGTTTGCCTCAAGGCTCATTAACCCACGGCATCGTCGCACCTTTTACCCGGCTGGGCTCTTCCTAA
>JAGDMC010000045.1 GCA_017860395.1 Bacteroidota bacterium
AGACTGCTAAAAGGAGAACCAATAATTGGAAGAAAAGATGCATTTAATGAAACCGACAGGGCAATTCTTGATAAATTTCACTCTTTTTCAACTGCAATCTTCCCTATATTAATCGACAACAGATGCTGGGGATTTGTAGGTTTTGACAATTGTTCCGGTGACGAGGACTTGTCCGAAGGGGAAATATCAATTCTCCGGTCAGCAATAAGCAGCATCGGAATGACTATCCTGCGCGAGTTCCGCAAAGATGAGCTTATTAAAGCAAAGAAAGCCACGGAAGAGAGCGAACTGTTTGCCAAAACATTGATTGAGACCTCTCCTATCGGAATTATGGTCATAGACAGCGATGGGTTGTGTAAATCTGTCAATAATGCATGGGAAGAGATGTTTTCAATTTCCGCCTCATCTGCAATAAACAAAATCAACCTGTTTACGACAGAAACCGGCCTTGCTAAATATGCGCCTGAGCTTAAAAGGTCTTTGAAAGGAGAAACCGTATATCAAAATCATCTTATATTAGATACACAGGATAACAAAGGGATAAACAGGAGAATATATTTCGACTGTATTTCTTTTCCGTTTTTTGTTCATGAGTCAGTATCGCGTATTGCAATAATTGTACAGGAAGTAACAAAATTTGTCCATTTTGAAGAGGAGCTGCAAAACCAGAATTCTGAACTGAAAAAACTTGCTCATGAGCTTAAAGAAAGCTATAACATTGTCGAAATTGCAAGAATAAATTCCGAAAAAAGTGAATCAAAATTAAAAACAATCCTTGACAATAGTTTTAATTTAATTGTCCATTTCGATCTTGACGGTAAAATTATATATTGCAATAACTCATATCTGGAAGTTCTGGGTTATGACCCGCAGGAACTTATTTCGAAGAACATCTTTTCACTTTTTCATCCCGAAGAGAGAGAAAAAGCAAAAACAGTCATTTTCAAATCACTCATTGCATCCGGTACAGGAAATGTGGAATGTCGTGTTTTGACTAAAGATGGATACTACAGAGTAATCGATCACCGTTTTCGTCTTTTCAAAGGTGACAAAATAAAGAAGGATACTATATTAATGAGTTCACAGGATATTTCTGACAGGAAAAGAACTGAAATGATTCTTAAAGTTCAAAGAAATCTTGCCTATGCTATTATTACGTGCAAGAATTTTAATGATTTTTACTCAGTTATCGAGAGAGAAATAAATTCCATTATGGAGGTTAACAACCTCTATGTTGCTTTCTATAATGAACAAACAGGAAGATTCCGCCTTGAAGGCATAATTGACGAAAAAGATACTATTGAAGAGTGGGATTCCGAAGGTTCATTAACCGGATATATGTTTCGTTCTGGCAAACCTTGTATTTTTTATAAAGATGATATCCTTAAACTTCATGAAGAAGGGGAAATAATAGTTATTGGGAGTATGGCGGAGGTGTGGCTTGGCGCTCCGGTTATCCGGGCAGGAAAAACCATCGGTGCAATTGTGATTCAGAATTATGACAACCCCAATGCATTTTACAGGTCCGATCTCGAAATTATTGAAATTGTTGCAAATGAAATTACAATTTTTATCGAAAAAATGGAAGCAGAAGAGAGTATGCGAAAACTGACAACTGCAGTTATTCAATCACCTGCTTCTGTTATCATTACCGATAAAAACGGGAACATCGAATTTGTCAATCCAAAATTTTCCGAAATTACAGGTTACTCCTATGAAGAGAGTATTGGCGAAAACCCAAGAATACTTAAGTCCGGTAAACAATCCGATGAGGTATTCTGTGATTTGTGGCAGACAATCAGTTCAGGAAAAGAATGGCGGGGCGAACTTCAGAATAAAAAGAAAAATGGAGACTTCTACTGGGAAGATATTTCCATATCTCCAATATTTAATGAAAATGGCAAAATTGTCAATTATGTAGGAGTAAAGGAGGATATTACCGACAGAAAGAAATTGATAACTGACCTTATTGCAGCTAAAGAGAGAGCGGAAGAGAGCGACCGCCTCAAAACTGCATTCCTTCAAAACATCAGCCACGAAATTCGTACACCTATGAACGGAATCCTTGGTTTTATCGAACTATTACAGGAGCCCGATACTTCCGGAGAGGAACAGAAGGAGTACATTGAAATTATTGAAAAAAGCGGCAACAGGATGCTCACCACAATCAATGATATAATAAACGTATCTAAAATTGAGGCCGGAATTGTATCTCTGCAGCTATCTAAAGTTGATATTGTCCAGATTGTTAATGATGTCTCAAATTTTTTCAGACCGGAAATAGAAAAGAAAGGGATGAAAATAATTACGGATATGCCTCATTTTGAAAAAAACACAATTATTGAGAGCGATTTTGACAAAGTATTTGCCATATTTACCAATCTGGTAAAAAATGCAATAAAATATTCCATTGAGGGAACAATTACTGTTGGATTTATTAAAAGGGATACAATCGTTGAATGTTTCGTCAAGGATACCGGCATAGGGATTCCGGCAGAAAGGCAAAGCACTGTTTTCGAACGATTCACTCAGGCAGACATGAATTCAAAAAGATCTTCTGAAGGGGCTGGTCTGGGTCTGTCGATTGTTAAAGGGTACATAAACCTGCTTGGAGGCAGGATATATCTTCAGTCTGAACCGGGAATAGGGTCAAAATTCACATTTGAACTTCCCTTAAAGTAGGGAAATTTGCTCTACAAGTTTGTCCAGCTTTTTTTCAAGAATTTTATCTGCCTTCGCAAAATCTTTAGCAGATGAGATTTCAGTTTTTACTCCAAAGTAAAATTTAATCTTCGGCTCTGTTCCGGAAGGTCGTACAGACACCATTGAGTTGTCGCTGCTCACAAATTGCAAAACATCCGATTGCGGCAATTTTATTTTGTATCTCAAATCGCTTATCATGTCCACTGTTTCGGAAATCTTATAATCATGAATCAGGACAACCTGCGATCCATCAAGGTTCTGAAGCGGTTTGCTTCTGAAATCCTTCATCATGCGTTTAATCTGCTCCAATCCGTCAATGCCTTTTTTTGTAATTGAAACAAGTCTCTCCTTATATAAGCCAAATTCTGTGTAAATGTCAATCAGGAGTTCATACAGCGATTTTCCTCTTTCTGCCGCCCACGCAGCAGCCTCCGCAATAAGAACGCAAGCAATTACAGCATCCTTATCCCTTACATACTCTCCTGCGTTAAAGCCATAGCTCTCCTCTCCTCCCCCGATAAATACTCTTTTCCCTTCATTTTGTCTTACTACCTCGGCAATGAATTTAAAACCGG
Source organism: Bacteroidota bacterium (assembly GCA_017860395.1). Lineage (GTDB taxonomy): Bacteria > Bacteroidota > Bacteroidia > Bacteroidales > UBA932 > Bact-08. The sequence continues at coordinate 3,279 of JAGDMC010000045.1, forward strand.
TGAGAACATTGAACATCTCTACCCCGTACTTGTTTGCGATACTTTTTAGCAGGTCCGTGGTAACAATTGTTTTTACCATATAATAATGCGGATTATTGCCATCAACAAGAGTTCCCTTCTCCTTCAGCCTTTCCAGTAAGTAGTATGTTAAAATTGCGGCAGTCTGATTGCCGTTTAACAACACAAGAGAACCTTTCTGATTTCTGACGGCAACACCTAGTCTGTCTGCATCCGGATCTGTTGCCATAACAAGATCGGCACTGCTTTCTTCTGCTTTTTTAAGAGCCATTGCCAATGCAGAGGCTTCTTCCGGATTTGGCGATTTAACCGTTGGAAAATTCCCGTCAATTATGTCCTGCTCAGGAACATTTATTATTTTTTTAAATCCGGCCCTTTTCAGTGCTTCAGGAACAAGTTTTATTCCTGTTCCATGTAATGGAGTATATACGATTTTAAAATGGTCGTGTTTTTTTACCATCTCAGGTGAAAGAGTAAGAGAAAGAATAGCTTTGAAATAGTCTTCATCCACCTCTTTACCTATAATCTTAATATTTGAATCTCCTCCTGTAAAGTGAACCATTGAAGGATCGGTAATTTTTTCCACCTCTCCGATTATATCGGAATCATGAGGAGCGGTAATCTGAGCGCCGTCTTCCCAATATGCTTTATATCCGTTATATTCCTTAGGGTTGTGGGATGCGGTAATCATAACTCCTGCCACACAGTGAAAATGCCTTATAGTGAAACTAAGCAGAGGTGTAGGACGAAGCTCGTCAAAAAGATAAACCTTAAATCCGTTTGCAGCAAAAACCGAAGCTGTTATTCCTGCATATTCCTTACTTCTGTTCCTGTTATCGAATGATATCGCTACACTCAAACCGCTCCTGCCTTTGAACGATTTTTTAAGATAGTTGGAAAGCCCTTGCGTAGCCATTCCAACTGTATATTTATTTATCCTGTTGGTACCGACACCCATGATCCCTCTCAACCCACCGGTTCCAAATTCAAGATTTCGGTAAAAGGAATCTTCAAGTTCCTTGAGATTTGTTTCAATCAGTCTCCTTATTTCTCTTTTTGTTTCTTCGTCGTAGCTGCCCTCCAGCCAGGAGCCGGCTTTATCAAGATAATTTGTTTCCATAGCTGTGTTTTTTTACTATACAAATGTATGATAACAAATTTAATCAATCCAATCAATATTTAAAATTAATAACAAAGAAGAGTATCTTTGCGTCATGTTTCTGAAAGCCTATATTCCTTTTTATAAAAGAAATCTAAAAGTCGCAATTCCGGTAATGCTCACGCAGGCCGGACAAATTACCGTTAACCTTGCCGACAACATTATGGTTGGGCACCTTGGGACAGCCGAGCTTGCCGGAGTTTCGTTTGCAAACTCGATTTTTATACTTGGAATGGTATTCGGGATAGGATTTTCCCAGGGATTGACGCCGCTTGTTGGTCAGAGTTATGGGAGGGGCGATCATGCCCGGGTAGGATCTCTCCTGGAAAGCTCTTTGGTTCTTAATACTATTGCAGCATTGCTTCTTACATTGCTCATGTTTGGCATGAGTTTTTTCATGAACTCCATGGGCCAGACACCAGACGTGGTACATCAGGCAAAGTTATATTACAATACAATGCTGGTATCGCTTTTCCCATTTCTTCTTTTTTTTGGTCTCAGACAATTTTCCGAAGGTATCGGCATAACAAAATATGCCATGTACATTACTATTGCAGCCAATATTGTAAATATATTCCTGAACTGGGTTCTAATTTACGGACATTTCGGGTTTGACAAAATGGGTGTTAAGGGTGCCGCAATGGCCACTCTCATAAGCAGAATAATGATGCTGGTTTCGTTTATTGTTCTTTTCTTAAAAAATGAAAATTATAAAAAGTATCTTATCTATTTTTCAGATAAACTCATCAATTTTAAAATTGCAAAAGAGATTCTAAAAACTTCCATCCCACTCTCTTTCCAGAATCTTGTCGAGATTACCGCATTCAGCCTGAGTGCAATTATGGTTGGCTGGAGCGGGAAAGTTTCTCTTGCCGCGCATCAGGTGGCAATGAGCATGAGCAGTTTCTCTTTTATGCTTGCTTTGGGTGTGGGAGCTGCGGCTACAATCCGGGTTTCCCACCAATATGGTTTCGGCGATTACAAATCTATGAGAATGGCAGGATTTTCTGCAATTCATATAAGCGTGGCGCTTATGTCCGTAAGCGGAATACTCTATGTAATCTTCAGGAATTATATTCCCATGATTTATACAAATGACCCCCTTGTATGGGATCTTGCTGCGAAGTTGCTAATTATATCTGCCCTCTTCCAGATTTTTGATGCAATTCAGCTTTCGGGCCTTGCTGCACTAAGGGCTCTTGCAGATGTAAAAATTCCATTAATTTTGTCAATTATATCATATTATTTAGTTTGTCTGCCATTGGGCTATTTATGCGGAATCGTACTTGAGATGGGAGCTGTTGGCGTATGGATAGGAATGTTGCTTGGCCTTGTCTTTGCGGCGATGCTCTTTTTGTGGAGGTTTGACAGACTCAGTAAAATGATAATTAAAAATCATCAGGTATGAAAATATCAAAAGAGAATGAGTCCCTGTTGAAGAGATATCTCTTCATTCTTATTGGAGTGTCAGCATTAGTCAGAGCATTGATTGCATATTTTCTTGATTTAGGAAATAACGAGGCATATTACTGGACGTACGGCCTTTATCCCGACATGAGCCATCTCGACCACCCCCCTATGATTGGTTGGTTTATTCAGCTTTTTACTGTTAATCTCTATTTCAAAGGTGAAATTTTTCTCCGGCTGGCATCAATAGTTATCGGCTCTCTTAATACATGGATAATTTTTATACTTGGAAGGAGAATTAAAAACGAACTGACAGGTTTTTATGCAGCAATTCTATATACTGCTTCTATATATTGCTCTGTGTTTGTTGGTACGTTTATTAATCCCGATACACCGCAAAGCCTTTTTTACCTTCTGTCTATCTACTTCCTTCACGAAGGGCTAATTGTAAAATATGAGGTATGTAATGAATCCAAAATCCTTTGCAGGTTATCCCTTGTTTTGGCTGGCTTGTTTATCGGGCTGGCTTTATTATCAAAATATTCCTCAATTTTTTTATGGGCGGGAGTAGGAGTATATATTCTGTCAAGTGACCGGAAAATGCTTAAGGAGCCATTTTTGTATGTTGCGGCAGCAATCAGCCTTTTATTTCTATTTCCGGTTTTATACTGGAATTACACAAATGGATTTGCCAGCTTTTCCTTTCAGGGAGCAAGACTTCTTTCTGCAGAAAACGGAATCAATTTAAAATTCCTTATTGGAGAAGTTACAGGGGCGTTTATTTACAACAACCCGGTTAATATCATAATCACTATTGCCGCTATATTCAGCTTTAAAAAAAGACGCTTTCTGAGCGATTCTCAGTACGGTCTTCTTTTGTCACTTGCGCTTCCTATAATCTTCTTTTTTCTTATAGTGTCCCTGTTTACGGATACTATGCCACACTGGTCCGCTCCAGGATACTTTACACTGATTTTAATTTCTGCGGCATATCTCGCTTCCAGATACGAAATTCAAAAAAAAGGCACAAAAGGGATAATCCTTCCTTCTCCTCTGAGATATTCCCTGTCTTTACTTATAATCGCAACAGCACTTGGTCTCAGCCAATACTTTACAGGTTTTTTGAATATTGAATTAAAACAGGAAAAAGAGTATAAAATAGGCAGTACTGACTTTACTCTTGAAAGTTACGGATGGGATAAACTTGCAGATGAGTTTAATATATTAAGAGAGTCAGATATTGCTTCCGGGAAAATGACTGCCAATACATTTATACTTTCATCACTCTGGTCCGATGCTTCTCATTATGACTACTATATTGCATCCACTAACAATATGGTTGTTAAAACAATCGGCCCTCTGAATGAAACGCGTAAATATGCATGGATCACCGATAAACTTGGTTCTTTCAAAATTGGAGAAAGCGCATATTACATCGAATCTTCCCGCGACAAAAAATCAATGACCGAAGTAGGAAGTCACTACTTTAAAAATGTAGAACTGGCAAAAACTATATACATTAAGAGACTAAACCAGCCGGTTCTCCGATTTAAAATATTCAGATTCAAGCAGTTGTCAATAATACCTGAGAGAGAACTCTGTTCTTTTACTAAATAATAATAAAACAGCAATGTTATCAAAAGAGAGCATCGAATTTATCCGGAATCACGCCAGCGATGACCCTGTGAAGTTGTTGCTCTCTTCCAAAAAAGTTCCTCATTCAGATATGAAACTTATTGTATCTGCTATCGAGGGGAGGAAAAAAATTGCGGCAAAAGTACCTGAATGGGGAGAGAGATTCGATTTATGTTACCCGTCATCTGTATCGTTAGAACAATGCAGTTCTGCCTTCACCGCAGAATTCAAGCAGTATTTGTTTAAACAGAAAGATGTTCTGGATATTACCGGAGGGCTTGGGGTTGACAGTTATTACATATCAAAGGTGGCAAAATCCTTAGTCTATTTTGAGAGAAACAAAGAACTGTTTGATGCTGTTAAGTATAATTTCGGGCGTCTTGAAGTTGTAAATACTATGTTCGTCAATACAGAAGTAAACGAAAGCAGTATACCGGGCGTGCCGGACCGTGAGAAAGTCTATACTGTATACGCAGACCCATCGAGAAGAGGGCCATCGGACAGCAGAATTTTTAATCCTGAGGACTACGAACCCAACATGAATAAATTAATGGATTTATTGCTTGGTTTTGCAGACAGGATAATTATAAAGGTCTCTCCAATGGCCGATATTACTTCATTGATAAAAAGCTTCACAGCTGTATGTGAGATAATTATTGTTTCCGTCTTTAATGAATGCAAAGAGATTCTTGTGATAATTGACAGAAAAAATCGTTTGTCACCCGTTCCCATGGAAAAAGTAAAAATTCAGGCTGCAAATTTTGAAAAATCAGAGAAAAAATGGAAAAGCTTTGAATGGAGCCTTTCGGAAGAATCTTCCTCCGGGGCATTAATATCTACTCCCGAAAAGGGTACTTACATGTATGAACCAAACTCAGGTCTTCTTAAGGGAGGAGCATTTAAAATCCTGTGCAACAGATATTCCGTCGGGAAAATAAGTCTAAGTTCCCATTTATATATTTCAAAGATTCAAATACCGGATTTTCCGGGAAGATCATTCCGGATAGAAGAAATTTATGATTTTGACAAAAAGGGAATAAAAGAAATTGGCCTTAAGTTTCCAAAAGCAAATGTTTCTACAAGGAATTTTAACCTGACTCCTCCCGAATTAAAAGAAAGGCT
>JAGDMC010000230.1 GCA_017860395.1 Bacteroidota bacterium
TTCCTTTGGAGTTCATATAGTTTATTGTCAACAATATACTAAAAAGGATAGCATCTTAGATGCTATCCTTTTTAATAAGTATTTGATAATATGTTACATCACGACTTAAATCATAATAAAAGTATCTTTCCCGGTCTGGCAGAATGCACATTTATCATCCACTGCTGCGCTGTCGTATGTGTTTCCGCATACAGGGCATACTGCATATCCTGCCGGCAAAATTATTGCGGAAGGGGCAGTTTTGTCCGAAGCAGAAACTACAATCGACGCAACGGCATTTTTATAAAAATCCATGTGTGTTTTCTCGGTATCAGAAGCCCATGTAAATGACTGAGTAGCTTTTTCTACTTTCTCATTTGCGGCATCCAGTAAAAACTGAGGATACATTGTATCTACCTCATATGTCTCTCCTTCAAGCGCGGCCTGAAGATTTTCCAATGTGGTTTTTACTTCAAAAACAGGAACAAATTCATCCATTTTCTCTCCAAGTCCTTCAAGAACCTTCCTGTGGTTGGCGGCATGAATACCTTCTGCCTTGGAAGCTGCCAGAAACAATTTGGCAACAGCTTCATTACCCTCTTCCTGTGCCTTAACGGCAAAAGCGGCATATTTAGCACTTGCTGTTGTTTCTCCTGTAATGCCGGCTTTAAGGTTTTCAATGGTTTTAACCGGCTTTGCCTGTTGACATCCTGTAAAAGCAAAAACAGCCAATACAGCAAATAATAACAATTTTTTCATAATATTTAATTTAAAGTGGTGAAATTAAAGGGGCATCATATAACTATAAACAAGTGTTCCTCCGTAGAATCCTGTAATACTCACGGATATCGCACAAATTGCATAAAGAATAAAAGCAATCCATTTAAGGGTAACATTTTCGCTTTTGGATGCTTTAAGGATGATTCGGAAAATAGCAGTTGCGAGTGCTGTCCATAACGTAACCGAAGCGAAAAGTTCATGCATTTCTTTTACTTCTCCGGCGGTTCCGCTCATTTCGCTTGTAAAAAATTCCCCTGTGAGGAAGGCTGCTGCAGCTGCAAGCGCACCAAAAATGAGCAGGTAAAATCCGGCAAATGAGAGACAGGTTGTTTTTTTAAAAAACAGAAAAGCAAGTTCGGCAATGAAGCCGATCATTAGCAGTGCAATTGGAAAATGCACCAACATTGGATGAAAATGGCTGGCAGAAATCATAGCTTATTGGTTTAGAGTTAATCAAATATAATAGAAATTCAGCAATTTCTTATCTCTTCAAAAAAAGGAGTTCTCTTCTCTTCCACACATTTTACTGCATAGAGATAAAGCGCTGCGGACCATGTTTGCCACTCCTGCCCCATTGGCTTTCCGTCCTGGGCTTTTATCCATTCGTTAAACCCGAATTCTAAATTGTTGTCGTTGGCGATTCGTACCATTTCGGTGAGTGCCATCAATTTTTCTTCTGCCAGTTTAAATCTTTTTGCTGCTACCAGTGCTGCAATATAGAATCCGCAAATAAACGGCCAGATTCCGCCATTATGGTACTCGCCTGGTTTGTTGTATTCTGCATATCTTATGAGCCAGTCGGGGTCCTCGGGTTTTATGTACGGGAAAAAATTAGGAGGAAGATCTACTCCCAGTTCATCTTTGTCTCTCATTCCGGCACACTCATCCTCTATCCATGAAATCATCTCGTTTGACCTTGTTGGTGATGCTATACCTGAGAGAATTGCAAGGCTGTTGCCAAGCAAATCGAACCTTTCGTTGCTGAATATCTTATAGGACCAGAATGCATAATAGGGTTTATGTAATACAACAAGTCCTTCATGGACATGACGATGAATGACTCCGGCAGTTATTGTAAATCTGCCCATTTCATTTCTGATAGCTTCTGCTTTTTCATGAAGGTCAAAGAGTCTTAAATAGGTATATACCAGAGTATTTACATATAACCCGTATCCGGGGACCCATTGCTCATCTCTCCAGTCGCTGGTTGGCTGTTGAGCAACCATGTTCCTGTCGGAAGGACTTTGATATTCCATCCAGGTTAGTGCTTTCTTTGCAGCATCTTCAAGAAAATCTTTCTTGCCGGTTAATTTTCTGTAAATTCCTACTCCCATTAAAAACAGCGGGGTTGTGTCACTTGCTCCCCTGTCATCTTTGTCATGTACCAAAGAAGGGATATGACCATGAATGGTTTGATTCTTAGCAAGCGTTTCCAGAACCTGTTGTATACTATCAATCAACTTTGGATTTCCGGAAACGGCAATTCCTAAAATTGAGAACATAAGGTCTCTGGTATATGGTTCCGGATAGCCCCACCCTGCTGTCCGGGGCAGTCCGTGAAACGGACCATGGGAATTATGAATAAGCACCTCTTCGGCAGCATGTTTTGCCTTTTTGATTTCCAGTGCGTCTGATGGTTGTATCATCTCTTTATCTTTTAGTAAATTCCAAGCCTGTCATTGATGATTTGTACAAATTGTTTTGCAACTACACGGTAATCAAACTTTTCTACTACCCTTTCTCTTGCAGCATGTCCCATTTTATCCCGTAAAGCAGGATCATTCATAAGTTGCAGTAAATATTTTGCAATATCATTGACACTTGCCCGATAGTCAACAGTGCGGGGGTGCTCAAATGTTACCTTATGTTTGCCGGAATAGCCCGATTCTTCGCCAAGCGTTACATCATTTACTACAATCTTGTTTGCAACTTTTGCAAGCAGCGCTGTTTCTCTGTGTATCAGAGTATCCAGCATTCCCATAGCTTTTATTCCAATTACCGGTTTTTCACAAGCTCCTGCTTCTACCTGAGGCATTCCAAACCCCTCGAGTCTTGATGGCGCAGCATAAATGTCACAGGCGCCTATCAGATATGGCATGAAATTGCGGGAAATAGTATTTGTGGCATAAGTCACATTTTTTTCTATTCCCAGATGGGTAGCCATTTCCAGGTCATACAGGTTCTGGATTTTTGTTCTGGGCTGGGGCCATACTTTACAAACATATTTCCAGTCCGGAGCTTTCTTGTCTATGAGTGCAAGTGCCTGCATCACCTCTTGTGATCCTTTTGAGGCGGCATCGCCTCCTACTGTAAGAATCATTATCTGT
>JAGDMC010000231.1 GCA_017860395.1 Bacteroidota bacterium
TCGGTCCGGGTATTCTTCAATGCTGCTATTGACTCCCATTTTATCTGCATGTCAAATGGGTCGAGGATGAGAAGAGTAAAATAACTGTTCTCTCTTTTTAATGTTTTGGAAAGTTCCAGAATATGCTCATTACAGTCGCCTTCGCAGAATTTAAGCTCATTTTCAAAATGTTCCTGATATGCAGTCAGCCTCTCCTCAAGTTTTGACAACGATTCCGAATCCTTGTCGGCAAAATAGTAAAAGTCAAAAAAAGCATTTTTTGGCAGATTGAGTACCATTTCTGCAGTCCCCTTATAAACTTTTTCCTCGGCTTCGGTTATCATCAGCTGCTCATACAGCTCCGACTGTATGTTGGATTTTCGCTCTCCGCTCCCTGCAAAACCGTCAAAATAAATTGTCTTTAATAAAGGATTCCTGCGAATTATGGATAGATAATCCGAGACATATTTGGCGAATGCGTCAATTTTTTTCTCAGCCCAGCCTCCGCCCCACTTGTTTTTTGTCTCTTTATGCTTTTTCATTGCAGGAGTAAAAATGAATAAATTCAAATTTACACTAAACCTTTAAAAATAAAGCACAAAGTTCATTATTTATAAACTTTGTGCCTTATTTTTAATATTATGTTGTCAATTTAATGACGTGAATTAAGCCGCAAATTATGGGGTTGTTGTCCCGCCGGTAGTTGCGCCTCCGGTCATTTTGTCGTCTGTGGCGGATTTACGGGCCTTCTTAACGTTTACATTGAACTTACCAAAACGCCAGAACAGGCTAAAGTTGGCAGATCTCTGATACCTCGTGCTTTCACCGTGCATCTTGTATGTATTGTCGCTCGAATCGTATGAGTAGGTTTTAAGTTTCGAGAAAGGTTCTTGTACATATACCGAGAAAGATAGTTTGTCTTTAAAAAATCGCTGGCTTATACCAATGGAAGTTGTATAGTTGACAGGATATTTTGACTGAAGTGATATGTTGCCGCCGTATATATAACCGTTGATATTAGCAGTTGCTTTTTTCCATAAACCGATAGATCCGCCGAATCCTCCGTTATAGCTGAACCCACTGTTTTCAAGATTCATTGCAACAGATGAAATTGTTGTGTATGCTACTGACCCGTTTATATAAACATTTAGTCTTTCGCCGGCACGATATGAGTAGTTTATATTAAGCCTCAGATTGCTGTTTTTTCCGATATTTTCATATGTAGAAATTCTTACTCCTGACGCATCTACTCGTCTTATGTTTTCAATATTGTTTTTTGTGAAATCCCCGCTAAGGTTCAATCCCAGGTTCCATTTCTGTGATGACTTCCTGTAGCCTAAACTTATTGAGTTGCGTCTCACTGTCTGAAGATCCGGATTTCCATAGGAGATGTTCATTGGGTCAGAATCATTCACATACGGATTCAGGTACCATATTCCCGGCCGGTTTAACCGTTGTGTAAACGAAAGGGAAAGCACGTTAGCCTTTTTTAACATGTAAGTGAAATTAACATAAGGAACGACATCAAACTGTTTGTTTGTAAATGGAATGTTTCCATCTGCACTTTTTGACAAACCGTCATTAATAGTGTACTCCATTCTAAACCCTGCTTTTGCTGTGAAAGATTTCTTTTTATAGAGGTATCCGCCGTACATGCTGATAATATGCTGGTCGTAGTCGAGGTCATTCACTTTGGACAAATCTTCTATCCAGGTACCGGTTGCTTCATCATACCGGGTAACATTGGTCTCTGATGTATTCTGGCGTAAAATGTATTTTACCCCTGTTTCTATAAAGTGCTTCTTTGTCAAAGGGTCGTAATAGTCTATCTGAGCGGTATGTTCAGTTCCCATAGCGTCATTAACAGAGTGCTGAGAATATGCAATATAATTTAATTCGGGATCAATGGTGTTTTTTATATCTGTGCTCATAGGACTCATATCAAGACTATAAGCGATAGTCAGATTCTGGTCCGGCTTCTTAAATGTACGCTGATAGGAGAGACTTCCGGAACCGGAACCATATCCGTAGGTTGACTCGGATGTATTTGTATACTTCCTGCTGAGAACGTGATTGGCGTTATATGTGTCGTTGCTTGTGAGGCTTGTACTCTTGGAGTCTCCAAGATATCCCCAGCCCGAAAGTGTAAGTAAATTTAATGAGTCTAATTCGTAGCTGGCTTCAATTCCAACATTGGTAAAAATATTGTCGGAATCAAATCCTCCCTGAGATTTTGAATAGCGATAATCGGTACTCAGGTAATTTTCGGATTCCGAGAGAGATGTGCTTTTACGGGAGACGCTTTTGCCTGTATAGACATTTGTGCTCAGAGCAAATTTGCCAACTTGCGCAGAAATATATCCTCCGCCGTTGAATCCTCCCAGTGTGTTTGCTCCGCCGTTAATGCTACCGTTGTAACCCTCGGTTGTTTTCTTGTTTGTAATTATGTTGATTATACCTCCAACACCCTCGGCATCATATTTTGCCGGAGGGTTTGTAATTACCTCAATAGATTTAATTGAACTTGCCGGCATTGCTTTAATCGCATCCTTGAAGTTTTTTACCAGCATTCCGGACGACTTGCCATTTACAAGCACCTTAAAGTTTGTTTCTCCATTAAGACGGACCACATCTTCGCCATCCACGCTCAACATCGGAACTTTGCGAAGAATGTCCACAATGGCACTTGACGCAGTTTGAGGGTCGGATTCAAGGTTATAAGTCAGTTTGTCAGGCTCGTTTTTAATAAGCGGCTTAATACCCACAACTGTCACCTCTTTAATCTGCATCCCCTCCAGTAATGAAATTTTTCCTACCTCTACCTTCTTTTTGATATTATCAAGAACAATTACGCTCTTTGAATTTGTATAACCTATCATCGAAGCTGACAAAATGTATTTTCCACTCTTAGGCGCTTCAATGATAAACTTTCCGTCGGCCCCACCGGCAACGGCTTTAAGTAGCTTTAAAGAATCTGTAAAAAGTGCCACTGTAGGGTACTCTATACTTCTTCCCGATGTTGAATCGACAACCATTCCTGTAATCGTAATCTTTGGATTATCAGCTTTTTGAGCAATAAGATTTGCTGCGAAAAGAATAAAC
>JAGDMC010000232.1 GCA_017860395.1 Bacteroidota bacterium
GAGAAGAAGAAAATTAAATAGTTACCTCAACAATTTTCCCAATTAAATCTCTGTTGTAAAGGTGTTCAACTTTTATATAATTTCCTGTATATCCGAACATTTTTCCACCTTTCTGAGTACTTTCAAAAAGCACCTTTTCTTTTCTCCCTCTGTTTTTTAACTCAAATTGCGCATAGAGCCTGTCGCTCAATTCGGTGAGTTTTGTAACCCTTTCCCTCTTTGCGTTTTCGCTCACCTGTCCTTCATATGAGGCTGCCGGTGTATTAACTCTCTTTGAGTAAGGAAATATATGCAAAAATGATGGCCCTATCCTCTCCAGAAATTTATATGTTTCCTCAAACTCCTTTTCTCCCTCACCCGGGAAACCCACAATTACATCAATGCCAATAAATGAATAAGGCATATATTTTCTTATAAGCTCTACCCTCTGCTCAAATAATTCCGTATTGTAACGTCTCTTCATAAGGGCAAGAATTGTGTTTGAGCCCGATTGCAGAGGAATGTGAAAGTGCGGAAGAAATTTACTGCTACCGGATATCCAGTCAATGATTTCGGGAGTAATTAAGTTCGGTTCAATAGATGATATTCTGTATCGCTCAATACCGTCAATTTTATCGAGTTTCTTTATGAGATCTTCAAATTTTTCTCCTGTGCTTTTGCCAAAATCGCCTGTGTTAACACCCGTGAGAACCACCTCTTTTATACCTTTGGCTGCAATTTCATTTGCCTCCTTTAAAATAAAGTCTACAGGGTGATTACGGCTCTTCCCTCTTGCCAGAGGTATCGTACAGTACGAGCAGTGATAATCGCAGCCATCCTGGACTTTAAGAAATGAGCGGGTTCTGTCATCTGAAGAATATGCAGGAAAAATTGTCTCAACCTGTGAGATAGCACAAGAGTATGACCTTGCTGCCCCGTGAATTGCACTGGGTTCTCCGCCCTGCTCCTCTTTTAACCTTGAAACCTTCATAAAGAGATTTTCCTTCTGGTCTGCTCCAAGAACCAGATCCACTCCTTCAATGTTTAAAATTTCGTCGGGCCGGAGTTGTGCATAGCAGCCGGTAACGGCAACTATGGCTTCGGGATTTTGCTTATGAAGTTTTCTTATTGCTGTGCGGCATTTTTTATCGGCATGTTCGGTAACGGAGCAGGTATTGATTACATAAATATCTGCTTCTTTATTGCTGGGTACCTTTTCGTATCCATGCTCAACAAACTGCCTGGCAATCGAAGATGTTTCGGAATAATTTAGTTTACAGCCAAGCGTTAGAAATGCAACCCGGTTGCCTGTTGTATCGTTCATAATAATTGGTGATTAATAGGACATTGTCACTCTTGAAGCCTCAACTTTGCCTCCTATCGGAGGATTTAGCTTTGATATTGAAACTTCTGCCCAGGTCACTTTAGGATAAGTATCTCTCACCCGCTTAAGTATTCTCAGAGCTACGTTTTCCAGAAGTTTTGACGGGATATCCATCTCCTCGCGTATAATTAAATATAGTTCCTGATAGTTTAGAGCATCTTTGAGATCGTCGCTCTTGCCAGGCGTAGTAACATCTGTTTCAGCAGAAAAATTTACAATAAACTTGTTGCCTATTATCTGCTCCTCTTTAAAGTGCCCATGATAGGCATAGAACTCCATATTAACGAGTTCTACGAGGTTTCGTCCTGATTTAATTCTATTCATAAGATAAATACGCAAGGTTTTTTGTTGAGGTCAATTTTCTCCTTTTTCCACTCCCCTACGGTCTTTGTTTTAATAAACGCATCGGGAAGAGTAATGTTTGCTGCAACTGCCAGTTTTGTGCTATTGTTGCAAATCTGAATGATGTCATTGAAGAGAGAATTGTTCCTGTACGGAGTTTCAATAACAATCTGGCTTTGTCCCGTACTTGCAGACATTTTTTCCAGTTGCCTTATTTTTGACTTTCTTTCATCCGGTTTAACCGGCAGATAGCCGTTAAAAGCAAAGTTCTGCCCGTTCATTCCTGAAGCAATAAGAGCAAGGACAATAGATGACGGGCCGGACATAGGAACTACCTTGATGTCGTTTTTGTGCGCAAGCGCAACAAGCTGTGCCCCGGGATCTGCAATAGCAGGAAGACCGGCTTCGCTTATAAGGGCGGCATCGTTGCCGTCTATTAAAACTTTTATGTACTCTTCAATTAAGGCAGGGCCGGTATGTTCGTTAAGTTCATACATCTTAAGGGAGTCAATGTGTCCTTTAAGCCCTGTCTTAGACAGGTAGCGCCTGGCAGTACGAAGTTCTTCAACAAAAAAGTGCGTTAAAGTTGGTAAAAGCATCAAAACCGATGAGGGAATAACCTCAGCGGGGTCATTGTCACCAAGAGGTGAAGGTATCAGATATAGAACTCCTTTCAAAGCTAATTTTTCGCAAAGGTATGAAAAATTCCTACCTTTACTATATGAAAGAGAGTTATACAACAAGGCTTACATTCCTTGGCACCGGCACCTCTCAGGGTGTTCCCATAATCGGCTGCGGGTGCGATGTTTGTAAATCTTCCGACAATAAAGACAAAAGACTCCGTTCGTCTGTTTTTATTGAACAAAACGGACTTAGGATTCTCATTGATGCAGGTCCGGATTTTCGCCAACAGCTGCTCAGGGAGAACATTGGCAGTGTTGATGCCATTCTGCTGACTCACGAGCATAAGGACCACACAGGAGGGCTCGACGATGTGCGGGCGATAAACTATATCACAAGAAAAGCACTTCCGGTATATTGCGAGGAGAGGGTTTTTAAATCGCTTCAAAGAGAATATTCGTATGCATTTTCCGAGTACAAATATCCCGGGATACCAGAATTTGATATCAGGGTTATTGGAGAAGAGCCCTTCTTTATCGGCCGGGACAACAGTGTCGAAGTTATCCCTGTGAGAGCATATCATTACAAACTGCCGGTGCTCGGATACAGGATAGGCAACATTGCATATATTACAGATGCAAACAGGATTGAAGACGACCAATATGACAAATTAAAAGGCGTGGAGGTCTTTGTAATAAACACAGTAAGGCATCAGCGGCACATTTC
>JAGDMC010000233.1 GCA_017860395.1 Bacteroidota bacterium
CTTGTAACGCTCACCTCAACAGGGTGTGCAGTCATGAGGTTAGGACCTCTCACTACGTATGGTTCCGGATATTCATCAAGTTCGGAAAGGGCAGCACCAACGCGGATTTTAATGTCCTCGGCAGTGAGTTCTCCTATTTTGATGTTGTGCTGCTGACGCATGTACTGCTGAATCTCATTGGTAAACACATCACCTGCTATTCGTATGCTTTGGTTAAAAACAATGCCTCCCAGCGAAATTACCGCAATCTCTGTTGTACCGCCTCCGATGTCAACCACCATGTTTCCGGTAGGCGCCTCTACATCCAGCCCGATACCCAGGGCCGCAGCCATTGGCTCATAAATCAAATATACATCCCTGCCGCCTGCATGCTCGGAAGAGTCACGTACGGCACGAATCTCAACCTCGGTACTTCCCGAAGGGATACATACTACCAGTCTGAGACTCGGAGTGAAGAACGAGTTGCGGGTGTTAATCATCTTGATAAATCCGCGAATCATTGCCTCTGCGGCGTTGAAGTCGGCAATTACTCCGTCCCGGAGAGGGCGCACAGTTTTAATGTTCGCGTGTGTCTTTCCGTGCATCATTCTTGCCTTTTGGCCAAAAGCGATTGGCTTGCCGGTGTTTTGATCTATTGCCACGATTGAGGGCTCGTCCACAACAACCTTATCGTTCATAAGGATTATAGTGTTGGCTGTACCCAGGTCTATAGCCAGTTCCTGTGTTAAAAATGAGAAAGCCATATTATTATATTATATATATCAATGTTTAAAGTGCCTGATTCCGGTTGTTACCATAGACAGGCCGTTATTGTTGCAGTAGTCTGTGCTTTCGCTGTCCCTTACAGAACCTCCGGGCTGGATAACTGCGGTGACTCCTGCCTTGTGTGCAATTTCCACACAGTCTGCAAAAGGGAAGAAGGCATCCGAAGCCATGACCGATCCGGCACAGGTAAATCCGAAACTCTCTGCTTTTGCTATCGCCTGCCTTAGCGCATCCACCCTTGAAGTCTGTCCCACTCCGCTTGCAAGAAGCGACTTGTCGCGAGCGAGAACGATTGTGTTTGATTTAGAGTGCTTGACCAGTTTGTTTGCAAACAGCAAATCCTCCACCTCTTTCGAATTTGGAGCTGTTTTTGTTACAGGGGTGAGCGACAACTCATTCTCAACGGCAGAGTCCCTTTGCTGCATTAATGCACCGCCAAGCAGACTTCTGAATTTTGTTTCGGTCCGTTTTTCGCCGTTATTAACGAGAATAATTCTGTTTTTCTTCTCTTTAAGAATTGCAAGAGCTTCCGGCTCATAACCCGGAGCAATCACTACTTCAAAAAAGAGTTTATTCATTTCAGCTGCAGTAGCGCTGTCTATTTTCTTATTTGATATTATTATTCCGCCATAGGCCGATACAGGATCGGCAGCAAGGGCAGTTTTCCATGCATCGGTGAGATTGTCGTTCGATGCACAGCCGCAAGCGTTATTGTGCTTGAGAATTGCAACAGTCGTCTCTTCGAAGTCGCCAATGAGTTCAATGGCTGCTTCAATATCCAGCAGGTTGTTGTATGAAATCTCTTTTCCCCACAGTTGTTCGGGTAAAGAGCCTTCGTTGCCAAAGTAAAGTGCTTTTTGGTGAGGATTCTCACCATATCGGAGTGTCTTTGAAACAAGGATGCTCTCCTTGAATGCGTCCACAGCCTCTTCTCTGTTGAAATATTTGAAAATGGCAGTGTCGTAGTGGGAACTTACATTGAAAGCCTGAGTTGCAAAAAATCGTCTCTCTTCAATTGTGCTGCTTCCGCCGCCTTTTTCGAGAATTGCCTGCAAAGCGGGATATTGTTCCTTAGAGGCCACGATAATCACATCTTTGTAATTCTTTGCAGCTGCCCTTATAAGGGAAATACCGCCAATATCAATCTTTTCGACAATTTCTTCATGAGGTGAGTTTGATGCAACATACTCCTCGAAGGGGTAAAGGTCCACAATAACCAGGTCTATCGAAGGAATTTCGAACTCAATAATTTGTTCGCAATCCTTTTTGTTCTCTCTGCGGCTGAGTATTCCGCCAAAAATTTTCGGATGAAGAGTTTTAACGCGACCTCCCAGAATAGAAGGGTAGCCGGTTACATCTTCAACAGCAGTTACAGGAAGAGCAAGCCCTTTGAGGAAATCATATGTCCCTCCGGTTGATAAAAGTTCAACACCCAGAGAAATTAATTTCCGGGCTATAGGTTCAATACCATCTTTGTGGTAAACAGAGATTAACGCGCGTTTCAAAGTTCTATTATCCATACCTTTCAAATAGGTACAAAAGTACGAAAATTTAACCAATTAATAGTTAATTTTGCAATCATAAAATATCACAAATTATGCAAAGAAGATGTTATGCCGTAATTGTAGCCGGAGGCTCGGGAAGCAGAATGGGAGGGGAGATTGCAAAGCAGTTTCTGATGCTCGGGGACAAGCCGATACTCCTGCATACCATAGAAGCCTTTCTGTCACTGTCGTTTCCTGTGGAGATAATATTAGTCGTACCTGCCTCTTTGAGGGATTACTGGAAAAACTTCTATAAGGAACAGAGGCTTAGTTTCAAGCATACACTTGTAAGCGGAGGCATAACCCGATTTCATTCTGTGAAGAACGCTATGAAGTATGTTCCGGAGGGAGCGCTGGTTGCTGTACACGACGGAGTAAGACCGTTTGTTTCCAAAGATTTTCTTGAGTCTCTTTTTGCAGAGGCCGAAGAAAAAAGAGCTGTTATCCCTGCCGTTAAGGTAGTGGATTCTTTAAGATATTCAGATGAAAATGGAAGCAGGCCCGTTGAGCGTGATAAGTATGTGAGTATACAAACTCCTCAGATATTTCATTCGGAATTGCTTTTGGACGCCTATAACCAGGCTTATAATCCTGCGTTTACAGACGATGCCTCCGTTGTGGAAAGCAGGGGCACTAAAATATATCTGACCGAAGGGAGAATGTTGAATATAAAAATAACCAGGCCAGAAGATTTAACTCTGGCTCAGGCTATACTTATTTCTTTTTGAGGGAACTTCCTTTT
>JAGDMC010000046.1 GCA_017860395.1 Bacteroidota bacterium
AATTCTATCTCTCTTTTTCTTTGTACTGTAAAACCATTTAAATCGTTTATTATGGAAAAGTCGATCAACAGAGTGGAGCTGAGAGGTAATGTGGGATTTGATCCCAGGATTAATTCACTGGAAGAGGGAGTGCAGGTAATGAGGTTGTCGCTTGCAACAAATGAAGCCTTTAAAAATAAAAAAGGGGAGTGGCAGGAGGAGACAATCTGGCACAATATAGTCGCATGGGCAGGAAAAGGCATGCCCGATTTTGCATCAATAAAAAAAGGAAATACCCTTTCGGTTACGGGAAGATTGAAACCGGTACAGTATCAGACGAAAACCGGAGTGGAAAGACACACGTATGAGATTGTTGCATTAAGTATAAAACAACACGACATCGAAAAGGGGGAATAAAAATTTTATTGTATTTTTACACAAAATTGGATTGGGAGTCCCGTTAAAGGCTCCCAATCTATAAATTTTGTGAAAATGAGAGAGTTTTACCTGTACAATACATTATCAAGGAAGAAAGAGCTTTTCGAACCCCTTCACGCGGGAATGGTTGGTCTCTATGTTTGCGGGCCTACTGTATACGGAGATGCACACCTTGGTCATGCAAGACCCGGAATAACATATGATGTTCTTGTCCGCCTGCTTAAACATATAGGATACAAAGTGAGATATGTGAGAAATATCACCGATGTTGGTCACCTTGAGAACGATTCCGACACCGGAGAAGACAAAATTGCCAGAAAGGCAAGGCTTGAACAGCTTGAACCTATGGAGGTGGTTCAGTACTATACGCTAAGATATCATGAGGCAATGAGAATGTTAAACACTCTTCCTCCCAATATTGAGCCAAGGGCATCCGGACACATAATAGAGCAGATATCACTGGTTAAAAGTATTCTGGACAAAGGTTTCGCATACGAAAGTAACGGGTCCGTATATTTCGATGTTGAAGCATATAGTAAAAAATACCATTATGGTCAGCTATCCGGCCGTTCCCTCGAAGATCTTCAGGCCAACACAAGGGTCCTTGAAGGACAGAGTGATAAACGCTCGCAGTTCGACTTTGCTTTATGGAAAAAGGCGGCGCCTGAACATATTATGCACTGGCCATCTCCGTGGAGCGAAGGCTTTCCGGGATGGCACGCAGAGTGTTCTGCAATGTCTGCCAAATATCTTGGAGAGTCTTTCGATATTCACGGAGGGGGAATGGATTTGCTTTTCCCGCACCATGAATGTGAACTTGCCCAAAACACAGCCTCCCGGGGCAACGGGGGAGTCCGTTACTGGATGCATAACAATATGATTACCATTAATGGACAAAAAATGGGGAAATCGCTTGGCAATTTTATTACTCTGGAAGAGCTATTTACAGGGTCCCATAAAATTCTTGTGCAGGCATACACCCCTATGACAATACGCTTCTTTATACTTCAGGCGCATTATCGCAGCACTCTTGACTTTAGCAATGAAGCCCTGCAGGCTGCGGAGAAGGGATTAAAAAGACTCATTCTGGCAGGAAAAGATGCAGCAAAACTTAAGGTTGCAGAAGGCAGTTCCCCCGTTGAAGGACTTGCCGCACTCAAAGAGGGTATTTATTCTGCATTATGCGATGACCTCAACACACCAATAGCTATTGCCCACCTTTTTGAGGCTGTGAGAATTGTAAATACCGCAAAAGAAAAACAGACATCTGTTAACAAAGAGGATAAGGATACTCTGATGTTGTTGTTTGACGGTATTGCAGGAGATGTGCTTGGCCTCATTGACGAACAGGCTTCATCCGGTAACGGAGATGTTCTTACGGGAATTGTTGAGATGATTCTTGATGTAAGAAAAGATGCAAAGACAAAAAAGGATTTTGAAACAAGTGATAAAATAAGAGAGAGGTTGAACTCTCTTGGTGTTCAGATTAAAGACACCAAGGAGGGTACTGAATGGAATTTAAACTAACACCATAATAGCTCTTTAAAATGAAAAGAAGAGATTTTTTCAAGTACCTCTCCCTGGGAGGAGCAGGTCTCGCTCTTAATCCTGTAGTAAAAGCAGCAGAATCGTCACCGCTTTTTGCCGTAGATGACAAGCCGGCAACAAATATCAAAGATGCAATTGCTGTTCCGCGTGTAAAAAATTCAATGCCCGGACTATTTCCCGGCAAGGTAGTCAAAGTTGTAGATGAAAAATCGGTAATTGACGGAGTCCCTTCACCGGAGGCTGCATACAACATGCTTAAAGAAAGTATGCTTCGCCTTACAGGAGAAAAGAATCTCAAAAAAGCCTGGAGAAAATTTGTTTCCCCAAAAGACGTAGTTGGCTTGAAAGTCAATCCGGTTGCAGGCAAACTTCTAACTACATCTCATGCTGTTACCGGAGCCGTTATCAAGCAACTTGAGGAGGCGGGAATTCCGCGTAAAAACATCGTTATATGGGACAGACGCGAAATGCAGCTTCATGAAACAGGATATACTCAGGATAAATATCCCGGCATAACAATTACCGGAACCGAATGTCAGGACGAAAAGGGCGGTTATTATAATATGGAGGGAAAACTCTATGCCGAGGAGAGAGTGGACAAAAGCCAGTACTTCTTTGCAGATGTCGCAGGCGAGTACGACGCTTATACAATACCATTTATGGTTAACGGAGGCAAAGAGTCTTATTTCACAAAGATTGTTACAGAAAAGGTAACTAAAATTATCAATCTGCCGATTCTCAAAAATGCAGGCCGTTCAACCACTCTTTGTATGAAAAACCTTGCCTTTGGTTCTGTCTCAAATACAGGCAGGCTTCACACAAAACT
Organism: Bacteroidota bacterium; assembly: GCA_017860395.1. GTDB lineage: Bacteria > Bacteroidota > Bacteroidia > Bacteroidales > UBA932 > Bact-08. Next base: position 2,792 of record JAGDMC010000046.1, read on the forward strand.
CTGGCATGAAACATCTGCCTATGTTTGTGCGTTCCCGCCATTACGCGACAAAGTGGTTCTTAACATTGTCGACGGGCTGATAGGGTGTTATGACGGAGGCCCGTCTGCCGTTCCTCAGTTCATTTGCAATTACAATATGCTGTTGGTGGGAAGTGACCCTGTTGCTGTTGACCGTATTGGTCTGGATATTGTAACAAAGAAGAGAATTGCAGAAGGCATTCAAAAAGAAGAGATTCCTTCTTCCGGCCGATTCCTGGAATTGGCGCAGGAGCTTAAACTTGGAATAGGAGACCGCACAAAAATTGAACTAATCGAGCATAATATTTAATAATACTCCAAATCTTTTTCCATGATTAAAAAGAATTTCATTCTTCTTGTCACTTCTTTGGCCTTTTATTCAGGGCTTTATGCTCAGAATGGTTCGTCAGATTTTTCTCCTTCGGACATAAAAATAACCAGAGAACGGGATTTCACCGGAACAGCCCTTTATGGCTTTATGAACGGCGGAAGCGACCTTTTTCTGGAGTATGGTTTTCGGGATTTAAAGGCACTGGAAATTATGTATAAAGGGATTCCATTCACTGTTGAAGTTTACAGGATGCCATCTCCGGAAGATGCTTTTGGTATCTATTCACAACATACATTCAAGTGCATTCCGGCAGATTCCCGGTTTTATCTCGATTGTACCTCTGTCAGGCAGTTTCAGGCTGCAGAAGGCAATCTCTACATTTCCGTAGTCTTTGACCCGGCCTCTCCAATGGCAAAGGATTTTGCATACTTAATTGCTAAGCATTATACGACACTTTACGGCTCGGGCGGAAAACCGGAGATACCGGACCAGATTGCCGGCCTCATGAATCCCGGAGATGAAAAGTCTCTCTCTCTCAAATATGCAACCGGCCCCATTTCACTTTCCAATATTAATTCATCACTAATGCCTCTGCTTGAAGAATTAAAAGGATACAAGGCATGGATTCTAAAGGGGAAGGAAACCGGAGACATAATTTTAATCCGTTTTGTTTCTTCTGAAGATTTTTCTGCTTTCAGCAAGGGGCTAACTTCATCCGGAGAGGATAAACCGGCAGAAATTCTCTCCTCGGGAGAAAATGCTATTCTATTAAGAATGAAATAGATTGTGCTATAATTTGCAAATTCTAAACAGGAAGGGTTACGATAAATCGTGACCCTTTTTTAATTTCGGATTCTATTGTGAGAGTTCCGTTGTGTTTTTCAATGAATTCCTTGCAAATAAGCAATCCAAGACCTGTACTCGGTTCTCCGTCAGTACCGGTACGTCCGGTTTCTACGTTGAGGTGAAACAAGGTGTCAATCATCTCTTTGCTCATCCCAATTCCATTATCTTCAACAATAATTTCAATCTTGTTATCAGCTTTAGTCCCGGCACAAAGACATACCCTGCCGCCTTTGGAGGTAAATTTGAGTGCGTTTGAAACCAGATTCCGGATAATCGACTGAAGCATATTCTTATCTGCATACACTTCTGTTTCATCGGGGATTTCGATAACGAATTCAATGTTTTTTTCTTCAGCGGTATGTTTAACCAATTCCATGTATTCAAGAGCAATAGATTTCAGGTTAATTTTTCTTGGATTAAAAGGTATTGTTCCCTGCTGAACCCTGGACCATTGAAGCAAATTATCAAGCAGCCGGTACAAACTGCTTGCAGAGCAATTAAGATTTACAGCACACTCCTTGATTTCTTCCTTCGTGAACATATCGTGCTCTTCTGCCATTAACGCTGTGAGGCCGAGAAAACTGCTGAAGGGTCCTCTTAAGTCATGTGCAATAATTGAAAACAGTTTGTCTTTTTCGAGATTGAGCTTTTGCAATTCGCGATTCTTGTCTGTAAGTTCATGCGTCTGGTCATCAACCTTTTTTTGAAGTAATTCCCTGTCCTGCCTGAATTTTCTTTCCCTGAGTTTAATAATGGAGTAAAGCAGGAATAGCGCAAAGACTGTAATTGATATATAAAACCACCAGGTGTTCCACCAAGGCGGATAAATCCGAAAAGGATAGCTCACTTCATCGCTGGATTCTCCATCACCGGAAACCGCTTTTACCTTGAAAACATATTTCCCTGGATTCAGATTGTCAAATGATATCTCTGTCTTCTCGGAAGGAGAGCTCCATCCTTTATCCCTGCCTTCAAGCTTATGGAGATATTTTACATTCCGCATCTGCGAGTGTGTAATTCCAATATAACTGAATGTGATGTAGTTCTGGTTGTGTTTTAAGGCAAGGTCTACCGGAACATCGTACCATTTAGCAATGTCTTTGAAATGAAATTTATTAATATTTACTCCGTTCTGAAGTGTTACAGAGGTGTCTTTGTTCTCCGCGATTACCTTCCATGGCACATTTTCATTAAAAAGCCTGATATTTGTGATTTTAAGGTTAGGAGGAACAGTCTTTTCGGTACGATTTTCTCCGTGATATGCAATAAGCCGGTCCTGCGTTCCTATCCAGATTGTCCCATTTTTATCTTCCATCAATGCTCCCACATTGCATCTCGTCCCCGAAAAACCGTCTTCAATGCCAAAACTGTTTATAAATATTTCCCTGTTCGAAGTATCTATCCCTTCAAGACTTTCCTTTTTTATAAAGTGAAGGTATGAGTTAGACCCCGCCCAAAGATTTCCTTTGGAATCGATTAACATGCTTACCACGTAATTGTTTTTTAGCCCGCTCTCATCCAGATATCTTATGAATGTTTTCCCGTCATACCTTACAATGCCATCTCCGTTTGTCCCTAACCAGATATTTCCGAGCCTGTCTTCTGCAACGCAGTTAACGGTATCGCTGTAGAAACCGTTTGATTTATTGAAATGAGTAAATGTTTTTCCGTCAAATTTTGTCGCTCCTCCACCGGAAGTACTAAACCACAAATTATCTTTACTATCCTGAAAAACTGATTTAACGTGATTGCCGCTCAGGCCTTGCTCCTTCCCGTATTTTATATAATTCTTCCCGTCAAATCTTAGGACTCCTAATAGCGAGCCAATCCAAACATTACCCTCATTATCGCAAAAAATTTTCAGAGCAGAGTTGTTTCGAAATCCATACCCTTTTTGATATGTGTATGTATAAATTCCATCAAATACCGAGATACCGCCATCGCCGGTTGCAAACCAGATCTTGCCGTTTTTATCCGATACTATACTGGAAACAGTGCTTCTGCCAAGTCCTTCCTGTTTCCCGAATACCCGGTAATCCGGTATTATTACTCCCGATTTTTCCTGCTCGGAGAGAATTGTCACATATCCGCCAAAAGTTCCAAACCATAAATTACCGGATTTATCTTCGGCGATTGCTTCTACTTTGTTCTTGCTCAACCCTTCAAAATCAGTCATGTGAGTGAACAGCCTTCCGTCGAAACGGATAAGTCCCGCACCGCGGGTTCCGAACCATATGTTTCCATTCGAATCCTGCAAAGAACAGCGGATTGCTTCTGCAACGAGACCATCATTAATTCCATACTGACGGAAATATTTCCCGTCGAATTTTGTGATGCTGCCGTTTGCATTCCCAAACCATAAGTTCTTTTTATTGTCCTGCAGAACACTTCTTATTGAGTTAGTGCCCAGACCCTCTTTTGTTGTGTAATGATAAAAATCAGTCCCGTCATACTTAATAATTCCTTCAAAGGCAGTATTTATCCAGATGTTTCCGTCTGTATCCCTGAATAGAGATGACATATGATTATGAGGCATTCCCTCTTTTATCGAATATGAATAAAAACTTTTCCCGTCATAAACAGATATGCCTCCACCATATGTAGCAAGCCACATTTTACCCGAATCATCCTGAATTATCGACCTTATTTCATTGGCGCCAAGGCCCTGCGTAACAGTATAGTTTGTAAAACTTTTCCCGTCATACATAGACAGGCCTTTTTTGGTTCCTAACCAGATGTTGCCGGAGTTGTCTTCAAAAATACAGTTGACAATGTTGCCCGGCAGCCCGTCCTTATCGGTAAATGTAACAAGGTACCGGCCGTCGTACCTGCTTATTCCCCCGTTAAAAGTTCCGAACCAGATATTTCCCTTTGAATCCTCAAACAAAGAGATTATAGTATTATTGTTGAGACCTTGTTTGGTTGTATAATGATAAAAGTACTTTCCGTCATATTTTGTTAGTCCGTTATCTGTGCCGAGCCAAAGATTGCCGGATTTGTCCTGAATAAGGCACCTCACCTGATCGTGTCTTAATCCCTGAAATCTTCCGAAATAGAAGAAATTTGATGGATTTATGTCTTTGAAAAACGGGTCTTTTACGATCACCGGTTCAGGTTCTTCGCATAAAATGTTTTTTTCTGCAGTTTTGATAACGTTAGGTTTTGTGAAGCCGGTTGTGCTAATATCCCTTTTTACCGGAGGCAGGGTTGTCAGCTTTTTTGGCGCAGAAGCCGAAAGCAGTGTTGAACCCGCAGATTTCTCTTTAAGATTTCCTGTTTTTATCACTGTAGGTTTGCCGGCAGGAACAATTGCCGGCGGGGAAATACTGTTTATTGGAACAACATATCCTGTAGCTTCAATTATTGATGGTTTGGGAGAATTCTCTTTTTCTTTAGGTTGTCCTCCGCTACAGGCCGATAGCAAAAAAAAGAGCCCCCATAACAGGAGTTCTTCAATTATATGTTCCCTGAAATAATATTTCATGCTAACAATTTCTAATTGTCACAAATTTAATAAAAAACACAAACCCTTTTCAGAAGTTTGTGTTTTTATGTATGCTGTCCGGATATGTTACTCAGATATGACCTGTTGAGGTTCTTTTAACCATTTGTCAAGCCAGGCGTAAAATATCCTGTTCCACTGAATGCTGTTTTGTGGTTTAAGTATCCAATGGTTTTCCCCGGGGAAAAGAACCATTTCAGAAGGCACCCCTATCATTTTTGCTGCATTGAATGCTGCCATTCCCTGATCTACGGGAACTCTGTAGTCCATCTCGCCATGTGTAATGAGAATTGGAGTATCCCAGTTCTTGACAAGTTTATGAGGCGAATTTGCATAATGTCTTTTGGCAACCGGATTGTCATCCCATGGTGCTCCTCCGTTATCCCAGTGCGGGAACCACAACTCCTCAGTTGTCATATACATGTGCTCCTGATTGAATATCCCGGCGTGGGCAACGAAAGCAGAAAACATTCCCTTGTGAATTCCTGCCAGGTAATAAACGGAATATCCGCCGTAGCTTGCTCCAACAGCACCTACTTTACCTACATATTTCTCTTTTTTCAGCTCTTTAACAGATGAGAAGTAGTCCTGCATATTGAGGCCAATGTAGTCGCCGGAAATCTGCTCGTTCCACTCCTGGCCAAATGCCGATGTGCCACGTCTGTTTGGAAGAATTACGATATAGCCGTTTGCTGCCATAAGCTGGAAGTTCCATCTGTAGGACCAGTTCTGGCTTAATGTTCCCTGAGGGCCGCCCATGCAAAACAGAAGTGTAGGATATACTTTAGTTGAGTCGAAATCCGGAGGATATACAACCCACATGTGCATATCTTTGTTGTCGACGGTTTTGATCCATCTCTCTTCAACGCGTCCCATTTTTATCTGATCCAGCAGGTGCTTGTTCTCAAAAGATATCTGAGTAAAGACTCCGTCGGCAGGATTTATCGAAACAATTTCGTTTGGCATAGACATACTCTTGTATGT
>JAGDMC010000234.1 GCA_017860395.1 Bacteroidota bacterium
ATTTTCATGGCTTGAATTTTGCTATAAACTTTACAAATGTAGACAAAAATATGGATAGCAACAGTAAAAACAACTTCATGTTATTAGGGCTCTCAATTTTTGCCGGTCTTGCTGTTTTAGCCTTATCCCTCCTCGTTTCCGTAAAAACAATAAAATCTTTTGACCGCTATGTTTCGGTAAAAGGACTTGCAGAAGTTGAGGTGGCAGCAAACAGGGTAATCTGGCCCGTCGCGTACAAGGAAATCGGTAACGATTTATCATCTCTCTACAAATCCATAAACGATAAAAACAGGGTAATCATAGATTATCTTAAATCAAAAGGATTGGACGAGAGTGAAATTTCAGTATCTGCCCCGCAGATTATAGACATGAGCGCCGAGAGGTATCAGAGCCAGCAAAGCACCTACAGATACAATATCACAAGCGTTTTGACGGTTACCTCCGAAAAGGTGGAAAAGGTAAGGGAGATAATATCTTCCCAGTCCGATTTGTTACAGAAAGGAATAGCCCTCAGTTCCGGAGATTTTCAGTACACAACTCAGTATTTTTACACTAAACTTAATGACATCAAACCTGCAATGATAGAAGAGGCAACAAAAAATGCCCGAAATGCTGCAGAAAAATTTGCTAAAGATTCAAACAGTAAAATAGGAAGAATCAAGAATGCAAATCAGGGACAATTTTCAATAACCGACAGAGACGGAAACTCACCTCACATTAAAATTGTAAGGGTTGTCAGTACTATTGAATACTTACTAAGAGATTAAATTAACTTAAAAACATATTTGAAAAATTATGGAAATTTGCAATGTACTTGCCCGTGAGATACTTGACTCCCGCGGAAACCCAACTATAGAAGTAGATGTACACCTTTTATCCGGAGCATTCGGCAGAGCTGCCGTTCCTTCCGGAGCATCTACAGGTATTAACGAAGCGCTTGAACTGAGAGACGGCGACAAATCGCGTTACTTAGGCAAAGGCGTTACTAAAGCCGTTAACAATGTTAACGAAATAATAGGCCCTGCAATCATGGGCATGAGCGCCCTAAACCAGGCTCAGATAGACAAATATCTTATCGAACTGGACGGAACTCCTACCAAATCCAAACTTGGTGCCAATGCAATCCTTGGCGTTTCACTTGCAGTAGCAAGGGCAGCTGCCGATTATCTGCAGATTCCGCTGTATCGTTATATTGGAGGCACAAACGCCGTAACCCTTCCTGTCCCAATGATGAACATTATCAACGGCGGATCTCACTCAGATGCTCCTATTGCATTTCAGGAGTTTATGATTCGGCCGGTGGGCGCACCAAGCTTTAAAGAAGGTCTAAGAATGGGTGCAGAAGTGTTCCACAATCTTAAGAAAATTTTCCACGACAGAGGTCTCAGCACAGCAGTTGGCGACGAAGGCGGGTTTGCACCTACACTCAACGGCACGGAAGACGCGCTGGAATCAATTATTGCTGCAATCAAGAAAGCCGGATATGTTCCGGGTAAAGATGTAACTATCGCTCTCGACTGTGCTGCAAGTGAATTTTTTGAAGACGGAATATACAACTACAGCAAATTCGAAGGTTCCAAAGGTGCAAAAAGAAATGCAGCCGAACAGGTGGCATATCTTAAATCACTGGTTGAAAAATATCCTATCGATTCAATTGAGGATGGAATGGACGAGCAGGACTGGGATGGATGGAAACTTCTTACCGATGTGCTTGGTTCAAAAATCCAGCTTGTAGGAGACGACGTCTTCGTAACAAATGTAGATTTTCTGCGCAAAGGCATAGATACTGGATGTGCAAATTCAATTCTGATTAAGGTTAACCAGATAGGAACACTCACCGAAACCCTTAACGCAATTGAACTGGCACACCGCAACAAGTATACTTCAGTCACTTCACACCGCTCAGGCGAAACAGAAGATTCAACGATTGCAGACATAGCTGTTGCAACAAACTCCGGCCAAATCAAAACCGGCTCACTCAGCCGCTCAGACAGGATGGCCAAGTACAACCAGCTCCTCCGCATCGAAGAGGAACTTGGCGATCTTGCCCAGTACGGAAGAAAATAGATTTATAATAATTATTGCCGAAGAGGGCATCTAAATTTGATTTTAGATGCCCTCTTTTACTTTTTACTCCGGGCCGGGTCATCGGCTGCGAGTTGCAACAAAATATTTTGAAAACCTTGCAACAAAACCTATCAAAGTTTCGTCTAATTGCTAAACTTTATAATTATTATAATGACCAAACTTAAACTCTTCTCAAGCTTGATCCTTCTTCTTTCATTCAATTTATGCTTTTCCCAGGTTTCCGTTAAAGGTGTAGTAACAGACAACGACAATCTTCCGGTTCCTTTTGCAAATGTGGTTATGTACAATACTCTGGACTCGACTGCATTCAAATATGGAGGAATAACAGATCTTAACGGAAATTATGAAATTAAGAATGTGGCAGCGGACAACTATTGTCTTGTCGTTTCATTTATAGGTTACAGAAACATTAAGGACACAATTGAAGTAGCCGGCACAAACCCAATACTGCTAAACTTCAAAATGGAAGCCGATATTAAAATGCTTAATGCGGCATCTGTTCAGGAGAGCCGTGCAAGAACCCTCCCGGACAAAACCACATACAGTATTCTTCCTAAGGATATAAAGAGTTCCAGAAATGCGCTTGACCTTACTACAATTGTACCTCAGATAATATTTGATCCGGTAAACGAAAAAATTTCCGGTACCAACGGCAAACCTGTAAAAATTCTTATAAACGGACTCAACGCAACAGAGATAGATCTGAAATCGCTCCGCCCCGATCAGATTCTCAGGCTTGACCATTATGATGTTCCACCGGCAAGATATGCAGAGTATGGAAATGTAATAAACATTATAACCAAAAGTGCAGAGGATGGTTTTGCCGCCGGAATTAATGCTTCGTCAGCTTTTACAACCGGATTTGGAAATGAGATGGCTTATTTCAAATTCAATCGTAAACAACACCAATTTGCATTAGACTACTCTTTATATTACAGAAATTACTC
>JAGDMC010000235.1 GCA_017860395.1 Bacteroidota bacterium
ACGAAGAGCTTGGGGATACTGCAAAAGCTCTTGAAGTGTATGACGAGATTAAAATTAAATATCCTCAGACAATAGAAGGATTTGAAATCGACAAATACATTGCAAAAATTAAGCAATCTGTTCCAAAACAATAAATTATAAGATAAGATGGGAAGAGCATTTGAATTTCGTAAAGAGAGAAAATTTAAGCGCTGGGGCAATATGGCCAAAGTCTTTACAAGACTTGGCAAGGAGATTTCAATGGCCGCCAAATCGGGCGGTATGGATCCCGACAACAACCCCCGCCTGAGAGCTCTCATTTCAACTGCACGGTCGGAAAATATGCCCAAAGATAATATCGAGAGGGCAATCAAAAGAGCGATTGAGAAAGATCACTCAGACTATAAAGAGATTGTTTATGAAGGATACGGGCCTCACGGCATCGCTTTTCTTATAGAAACAGCCACTGATAATTCAACCAGAACAGTTGCCAATGTCCGCAGTTATTTCAATAAATTCGGCGGTTCCCTGGGAACATCCGGAAGTGTGGAATTTATGTTTGAAAAGAAATGTGTTTTCAAAGTAAAATCTGCAAAACCCGTAGATATCGAAGAACTGGAACTTGAGCTTATTGACTTTGGCGCAGAGGAAGTTTTTCCCGATGAAGATGCAATTGTAATTTACGGTTCATTTGAATCTTACGGAAACATCCAGAAGTTTATTGAAGAGAAAGGATTCGAACTTTTATCGGGAGCTTTTGAAAGAATTCCGAATGTTGAGTTGAAAACTCTTACAGATGAGCAGAAAGCAGAGGTGGACAAACTCATCGATCGCTTTGACAATGACGATGATGTGCAAAATCTGTATCACACGATGGCAAACTAAAAATTATTATACTCTTAAAAAAAGTGATTGGAAATCCAGTCACTTTTTTTTTGTATCCTCTTTATTAATACATACATTTGCAGGATATTTTACTTATAATTTATAATCAATTAATTATATTTTGTTATGAAACTGTCGCATATTGAGCACATCGGTATTGCTGTTAAGTCATTGGAAACAGCCATCCCTTTTTATGAAGAGATGCTAGGCCTGAAGTGCTATTCAGTTGAAGAAGTTGCCGATCAAAAGGTTAAAACTGCTTTCTTCAAAATTGGCCAAACTAAAATTGAACTCCTTGAAAGTACCGATCCGGAAGGAGCAATCGGTAAGTTTATCGAAAACAAGGGAGAAGGTATACACCACATCGCATTCTCAACTGAAGACGGAGTACAGAAATCGCTTGACGAACTTGCAGAGAAAGGCATTCGGCTCATAGATAAAGCTCCGAGAAATGGAGCAGAGGGTCTCAGAATTGGGTTTCTTCATCCAAAATCTACCCTTGGGGTATTAACAGAGCTTTGCGAAAACCCAAACGAGAACAAATGATATTTAAATTTTAAATCATATAAAAATGAGCCAACAACTTGAACAGGTTAAAGCGCTGATTCAGCTTCGCGAGAAGGCGCGATTGGGAGGTGGTCAAAAAAGAATTGACTCACAACACCAAAAAGGCAAATTCACTGCCCGTGAAAGAATAGGAATGTTACTCGACGAAGGAAGCTTCGAGGAGTACGACATGTTTGTTACCCACAGATGCACAAACTTTGGAATGGAAAAAGAGACATTTCTTGGTGATGGTGTAGTAACAGGATACGGAACAATTGAGGGAAGACTTGTATATGTCTTTGCTCAGGATTTTACTGTTTTCGGAGGTTCTCTTTCCGAGAGTTTTGCAATGAAGATTTGCAAAGTCATGGATCAGGCAATGAAAATGGGTGCACCGGTAATTGGAATAAACGACTCAGGTGGAGCTCGTATACAGGAAGGGGTAAACGCCCTTGCAGGTTATGCAGAGATTTTCCAGCGTAATATTCTTGCTTCAGGTGTGATTCCTCAGATTTCGGGAATTTTTGGCCCATGTGCCGGCGGTGCGGTTTACTCCCCTGCCCTCACAGACTTTAATATTATGACTAAGGGTACAAGTTATATGTTCCTTACAGGTCCTAAAGTTGTTAAAACAGTTACAGGAGAGGATGTTACTCAGGAGCAACTGGGTGGAGCATCGGTTCACGCAAGCAAAAGCGGCGTTGCACACTTTGCAGTTGACAACGAAGAGGATGGAATCAGAGTTATCAGAGACCTTCTAAGCTACCTGCCTCAGAACAATCTTGAAGAAGCACCTGCTTTACATACAAACGACCCTATCGACAGGCTTGACGATTCACTGAATGAAATAATACCTGACAGCCCTAACAAGCCATACGACATGTATGAGGTTATCGGATCTATTGTTGATGACGGAAGATTCCTTGAAGTTCATAAAGATTATGCTCCAAATATCATTGTAGGTTTTGCGCACTTTAACGGAACATCAGTAGGTATTGTGGCCAACCAGCCAAAAGTACTGGCAGGAGTTCTTGACATCAATTCGTCAAGAAAGGCTGCACGCTTTGTACGTTTCTGCGATGCATTCAACATTCCGCTGGTAACACTTGTAGACGTTCCCGGATTTCTTCCCGGTACTCAGCAGGAGTATGGCGGAATCATTCTTCACGGAGCTAAACTTCTGTATGCATATGGCGAAGCAACTGTTCCAAAAGTTACTGTTACACTTCGTAAATCCTATGGCGGCGCATACTGCGTAATGAGCAGCAAGCACCTTCGCGGAGACATCAACTATGCATGGCCTACAGCTGAAATAGCTGTTATGGGACCTTCCGGAGCAATTGAAGTACTTTACGGTAAAGAGGTTGCAGCATCCGAAAATCCTGTGGCATTGGCTGCCCAAAAAGAAAAAGAATACAGGGATGCTTTTGCAAATCCGTATAATGCAGCTCGCTACGGTTATATTGATGATGTAATTGAACCAAGAAATACTCGTTTCAGGATTATCAGGGCTCTGCAGCAACTCGCAACTAAAAAAGTTACAAATCCTGCCAAAAAGCATGATAACCTGCCTCTATAATTATTAAACAACAACAATATGAAAAAATTATTTAAAATATTTTTG
>JAGDMC010000047.1 GCA_017860395.1 Bacteroidota bacterium
GTCTGGAGAAAATCCTTAAAATTATTGTACATATATGTATTTGATTAGTTAGACTTATTACTGCCTGATTACAAATTTAACAAGTAATTATTAATCGGATAATAAAAATATAAAAACTTTTTTTGTTTTTTAAGTTTTCTGTAATTACTTTTGCCGCCCTAAAGAATATAAAACAGATGGAGCTTAGAGAGAGAATAATAGAAAATTCAATGGATATGTTTTTTCACCGTGGTTGCAAATCCGTTACAATGGATGAGATTGCTTCGGAAAACGGTATATCCAAAAGAACATTGTACGAGCAGTTCAGTGATAAATCAACATTATTGGAGGAGTGTCTGGTCTTTCTGGAGAACAAAATGAGATATTGCACCCAAAAAGCAATTGACGAATCGGAGAATGTAATGGAAATGGTACGTTTTTTTCATGAGAATCAGTCCGATATGATGGTAAACCTTAGACTCAATTTCTTTTTTGAACTTAAGAAATTCTATCCGGAAATTTATAAGAAAACATACGGAAGATTTGTTGAGTTTCACAGGGAAAAGACGGTTGAATTCCTTGCCAGGGGACAAAAAGAGGGATTTTTTCTAAAGGATATAAACAAAGAACTCGTTGCAAAAATTATAATAGAGGTATCAAACGCCATTGAGAATTATGATATTTTTCCCACAAAAGATATTCCAAGAAAGGATATGTTCCGGGAGTCAATTGTATTTTATTTCAGAGGCATTTCTACCACAAAGGGCATACAACTAATTGATAGTTATATAAATAAAGAAGACAATAAATAAGGTACATATTAATTTTACATATGAAAATATTAGGAATCGTAAAAACAGGAGCTCTCATTCTGAGTCTCACATTGTCAGCAGCGTCGCTCAGAGGTCAGGCTCCGGCAGGCGATACGCTGAAGATTACCATCGGGGATGCGCTCGAAATTGCGCTAAACGAAAACCTGAACATCAAAATGGCCAACTCTGAACTACAGAGAGTAGACTACCTTAAACAGGAAAACTGGAATGCTTTATTGCCGGCAGTCAATGCCTCGGCACAATACACGAATAATATTATGAAACCTGTTTTCTTCTCGGATTTTTTTCCGGGTGGCAAGATGGAGGTTGGTTCTACTAATAGTTATTCAATAACAGGAACTTTGCAGGTACCAGTATTTTCAATGGCCCTCTATAAAAACATACAGCTCTCGGAAATTGAGATAAAATCTGCACTTGAATCGGCAAGGACAACAAAGCTGGACCTGATTCAGCAGGTGAAAAACAGTTTCTACGGAGTTGTAATGCTGGAAAAATCAATTGAGGTTCTTGAGCAGAGTTTCAAAAATGCCAGAGAGAGCGCAGATAATATCAAAAAAATGTATGAGCAGGGAATGGCAAGTGAATATGACAAGATTCGTTCCGATGTTGCAGCAAGAAACATATCCCCTTCCCTCACTCAGGCAAGGAACGGACTTGAGCTTGCAAAGATGCAGCTTAAGGTTCTGATGTCTGTTAATATAAATCAACCGATAGAAATAGTTGGCGACTTTGACGGCTACAACAATCAGATAGCAAACTATAACTGGAACGGAGAGTTAAATGTAGACGAGAACAGTACCCTCAAAACAATGGACATTCAACTGGAGAAGCTGAATAAAACCTATGAGCTGGTTCGTTCACAAAGGCTTCCTGTGCTGGCCGGATTTGCAAACTATCAGATGCAGATGCAAAATGAGGAGTTCAAATTTAACAAGCCATGGGCAAATTCGTTTGCTGTGGGTTTGTCTCTGCAGGTTCCGATATTTAACAAATTGTCTGTGTCTCTTAAGGAGAAACAAACCAAAGCAGGGATTCAGAAGCTGGAATATCAGAGAGATCTCATTAAGGAGAATCTTTCACTGGCTGTTCAAAATTCAGTAAATGAAATGAGACGCGCCGGGGTTCAGTTGGTATCGGACAAAGAGGCTGTTCAGCAGGCTCAGAAGGGTTATGAAATATCAAAAGTGCGGTTTAACACAGGTGTTGGAACAGTGCTTGAATTAAACGATTCGGAAGTGGCCCTTACAAGATCAAAACTTAATTATAATCAAACGCTTTTCGATTTCATTAAAGCCAAAAATGAGTTTGAAAAGTCTACAGGAATGGAAAATTTAGAAAAATAACAGTTGTAATAATATGAAAAAAGTAACACTACTTCTTGCAATTGGCGCATTATTCTTAGGCGCCTGCACTTCAAAAAAAGAGAGTAATCAGGTGCACTTCAAAAAAAGAGAGTAATCAGGCGGCCTCTTCTCTTCCTTTAGTGAAGGTTGCCGAGGCTAAAGCGCAAAAGGTAAACCAGATTGCCGAATTTACCGGCAACATTGAGCCATATGCAAAAAACAGTATTTCAAGTTCTGCATCTCAGAGAATTGAAAAAATTTATGTTGAGGTTGGTACAAGGGTAAGAAAAGGTCAGCTTCTGGTTCAGATGGAGAACCTTAACTATGGCAACGCCAAGACCCAGATTGAAAACCTGAAAATAGACATGTCCCGCATTGATGCTCTTTATGCTGCAGGCGGTGTGTCAAAACAACAGTCCGACCAGATTCATACACAGGTAAAGGTGGCCGAAGAGAGTCTCCGCAACCTGGACAAGAATACTAAACTGCTCTCTCCAATTGACGGAGTTGTAACCCAAAGGAATTTCGATAACGGAGACCTTACAATGGGGCAGCCGATTCTTGTTGTTATGCAGCTCCAGCCTGTTAAGATTATGATTAGCATTTCGGAAGAGTTCTTCCCTAAGGTTAAGATTGGTACTCCTGTTGAAATTTCACTCGACATTTATGAGGGTCAGAAATTCCCGGGCAAGGTGAGTCTCATCTATCCCACTATTGATGCAGCTTCCCGTACTTTCCAGGTTCAGGTGAGCATAAACAATCCTAAAATGGAGATTCGTCCCGGAATGTTTGCAAGGGCCAAAGTTGAATTAGGCGCAAAAAACAGAGTTGTTGTTCCGGATAAATCGGTTATCAAGCAACAGGGAACTAACGATAAATATATTTATGTCCTGGACGGAGAAACAGTATTATTTACAAAAGTTGAGCTCGGACGCCGCATTGGTGCGCAATACGAAATTCTCAGCGGAATTGAAAACGGCCAAAAGGTTGTTGTTGCCGGAATGAATAACCTCGTAGATAAGGCAAAGGTTGAGGTAACTGAATCAGGTGCCGATTTGTCACTATAAAATAGCAGTATCACATGAAAATATATGAAAGTTCAGTAAAAAAACCGGTTACAACGGCCCTCATTTTTGTGGCCATTGTAGTGCTTGGTTTATTTTCGTTTTCAAAGCTTTCGGTTGACCTTTATCCAAAGATTGAGCTCAATGCGGCAACGGTTATGACCACATATTCCGGTGCAAGTGCAATGGATATTGAGCAAAATGTTACAAAAAGGCTTGAAACATCCCTTAGTACAGTATCAGACTTAAAAAGAATATCATCTACATCCAAGGATAACGTATCGCTCATAACAGTTGAGTTTGAATACGGAACCAACATGGATGAGGCGGTAAATGATATACGTGCGGTACTTGACATGCAACGTAACTTCCTTCCGGATGACTGCGAATCCCCCGTTGTCCTAAAATTCAGTTCCGATATGATGCCTATCGCATTCATATCTGCACACGCCGGCGTGAGCTCGGAAGGCCTGTATAAGATTCTTGATGAAAAGGTTGCTAACCCTCTGAACAGGATAGACGGAGTTGCTTCAACATCAATTTCAGGAGCGCCGCAAAGAGAAATTCAGATATCTGCCGACCCTCAGAAAATGGAGGCGTACAAGCTGTCAATCGAACAGCTTTCCAATCTGATATCCATGGAAAACAGGAACATTCCTGCCGGTAGCATAGACGTAGGAAGCAACACATACTCTGTTCGTGTTGACGGAGAGTTCAAGGAGAGCGAAGAGATTCAGAATCTCATTGTGGGCAGCTATCAGGGCAAAAACATTTACATGAAGGATGTTGCCACTATTAAGGATACCCTCAAGGAGCGCTCGACAGAAATCTATACAAACGGAGAGAGGGGTGCAACAATTGTTGTTCAAAAACAATCAGGTGCGAATGTGGTTGAAATTGCCGATAAGATTAACGCAGCTCTTCCCGGAATACAAAAGTCTCTTCCTCCCGATGTAAAACTCGAGATGGTACTGGATACATCGGAATTTATAAAGGATAGTATCAGCTCACTTACAGAGACGGTACTTCTTGCAGGTTTGTTTGTTATGATAGTTGTACTTTTCTTCCTTGGAAGATGGAGGGCAACATTTATAATTATCCTCACTATTCCGGTGTCTCTGGTGGCCGCCTTTATTTACCTTATGGTTACGGGAAATACGCTTAATATTATTTCCCTGAGTTCTCTCTCGATAGCCATCGGGATGGTTGTGGACGACGCAATAGTTGTCCTGGAGAACATAACGACGCACATAGAAAGGGGCAGCAAGCCAAAAGATGCAGCAATATATGCTACAAATGAGGTTGCTGTTGCCGTAATAGCTTCCACATTAACTATTATTTCTGTATTCTTCCCTCTTACTATGGTATCCGGGCTGGCAGGTATAATGTTTAAGCAACTGGGATGGATTGTGACAATTATCATTTCAATATCCGTTCTGGCAGCTCTTACGCTCACACCTATGCTTTCATCAATAATGCTTAAGGCCGATCCAAAAAGATCGAAAGCGTTCCAGTACTTCTATTCACCTATTGAGAGGATGCTTGACGGACTCGACAGAGCATATGCATCTGCATTAAAATGGTGTGTAAATAACAGGTTTAAGGTAATGGGCGGAGCCCTGGTGCTCTTTTTGGTCAGTCTTGTACTGGTTGCAAAAGTTGGTACAGACTTTTTTCCTGCATCGGATAACTCACAAATTGGTGTTACGGTAGAATTGCCGGTAGGTTCAAGAGTAGAGCAAGCCAGGAAACTAAATACTTACCTGTTTGAAATGTGGAAAAAGAAGTACCCCGAAGTTGAAATATTGCAGGCTTCACTGGGCCAGTCCGACGGGTCAAATGTTTTCATGTCATTAAGAACATCAGGCTCTCATATAATCACATATACTGCAAAACTCTCAAAGCCCGAGAACAGAAAAAGAGATATTTTTGACATATCGGACGAAATGCGGAAAGACCTTAGTGCTACTCCTGAAGTATACAGATATACAGTTACTCCGGGCGGATCAAGCGGAATGGGAATGGGCTCCGGAGGAACAACTCTTGAAATGGATGTCCTGGGCTACAACTTCGAAGATGCAGAGTCAGTTGCAAAACAGGTATCTGACATTATGAAGAAAACCGAGGGACTCAGGGATGTGAAGCTGAGCCGAGAAGACTATATGCCTCAGTTTAAAGTTGAGTTCGACAGAGACAAGCTTGCCATGAACGGCATAACCATGACCTCAGCTGCAACAGTTGTAAGAAACCGGATCAACGGGATTATTACTACAAAATTCAGGGAAGAGGGAGAAGAGTACGATATAGTTGTGAGAAATGACCAAAAATATCGTACTACAGTTGACGATATTAATAATATTTTAATATTCAACACTCAAGGCAAAGCGGTGAGATTAAGTGAATTGGGAAATGTTGTCGAAAATTTTGCACCACCTTCAATCGAACACCTCGATAGGGAACGGGTTATAAAAGTTACCGGTTCTGTTTACAAACGTTCGCTTGGAGATATTGCCACAGATGTAAACACAGCGGTTGCCAAGATTGATATGCCACCTCTCATTACCGCAAGTGTATCAGGTGCGGTTGAGGAGCAACAGGAGTCGTTTGCCGATATGTTCACGCTTCTGGCGCTTGTAATTCTCCTTACATATATTGTAATGGCATCGCAGTTTGAGTCTTTCCGCGATCCGTTTATAATAATGTTCTCTCTTCCATTTGCATTTACAGGAGTATTCGTTGCTTTATGGCTCACAGGAACAACACTCAGCCTTATCGCGCTCATTGGCGCTGTAATGCTTGTGGGGATTGTGGTAAAGAATGGAATTGTGCTCATTGACTATATCAACCTAAACAAAGAAAGAGGGGCTTCAGTTAAGCGGTCTGTAATATCCGGAGGAAAGTCCCGTTTACGTCCGGTAATCATGACAACAGCTACAACTATTCTTGGTATGGTCCCAATGGCAATGGGAATAGGAGCAGGATCTGAAATATGGCAGCCAATGGGTATAGCAATCATTGGCGGTCTTACACTTTCGACCTTACTTACCCTCATTGTTATCCCTACAATATATACATCATTCCATGCAGGCGACATCAAGCGCAAGAGAAAAGCATGGGCAAAAAAAATTAACGAACTTAAAGCAGTTTAATTATGAAATCGATAATGATTATATATAACCAGGCCCATAGCACCCTTGTTCAGCAGGCTCTCGACAAATGCGATGTGAGAGGTTTTACTAAATGGGTTGATGTTCAGGGTCGTGGCAGCGATAAAGGAGAACCGCACTATGGCACTCATGCGTGGCCTTCCATAAACATGGCAATCATGGCGATTGTAGAGCCGGAAATTTTGACTATATTGCTTTCCGAATTAAAGGAAATAAACTCTTCGGCCGAAAAACACGGGCTTCGCGCCTTTGTTTGGGAAGCAGAGTCGGCAATATAGAAGAATGGAAAGCATAAAAGAAATTTTCAAAATTGGCAGGGGACCGTCCAGTAGTCACACAATGGCTCCTGCCAAAGCATCAGTTATATTTTTGGAGAGGCAGCAGGCTGCCTCTTCATTTATTGTAACACTATACGGGAGCCTTGCAGCAACCGGTAAAGGACACATGACAGATACGGCAATTCTTGAAGTACTTGGCAAAGAGAGGACAAAGATTGTCTGGGAGCCCGATACTTTTTTGCCTCAACATTCAAATGGAATGAAATTCGAAGCTTTCGACCCACTTGGTAAAAAAATGGGCGAGTGGACAACTTTCAGCATTGGCGGAGGAGATTTGAGTGATACCGGAGTGAGAGAGGCCCGCACAGAGGTTTATCCTCATTCAAAAATGGCCGAAATACTGGGGTGGTGCCAAAGCAGCGGAAGATCATTCTGGGAGTATGTGGATGTGCACGAAAACAGTGAAATATGGGATTATCTGGCCCAGGTCTGGAGTGTTATGAAAGAGTCCGTAGAGAGGGGTCTGGAATCGGAAGGAGTACTTCCGGGAGGGCTTAATCTTTCAAGAAAAGCGGCATCATTCTACATCAAGGCAAAGGGTTATCAGGGGTCAATGCAGAGAAGAAGTATGACTTTCTCTTTTGCTCTTGCCGTTGCAGAGGAAAATGCCTCGGGAGGGGTTGTTGTTACAGCTCCTACTTGTGGTTCGTCCGGAGTTTTACCTGCACTGTTGTATCTCAACCAGCGTTCGTATGATTTTTCGGACAAGAGAATCATAAGGTCGCTGGCAACAGCAGGAATCATTGGCAATATTATCAAAACAAATGCCTCAATTTCAGGGGCAGAAGTCGGGTGCCAGGGAGAAGTAGGTTCTGCCTGCTCAATGGCTGCTGGAGCCGGTGTCCAGCTCTTTGGGGGAACCCCTGCACAGATTGAATATGCCGCATCAATTGGTATTGAACACTTCCTCGGGCTCACTTGTGACCCAATTTGCGGATTGGTGCAAATACCTTGTATTGAAAGAAATGCCTTTGGAGCAACAAGGGCAGTTGATGCAAATATGTATGCACTTCTTTCCGATGGAAAGCATCTTGTCTCTTTTGATACAGTGGTAGAAGCGATGAAGCGTACAGGGCATGACCTTCCGCATTTGTATAAGGAGACTGCGCAAGGGGGGCTTGCAGGATTGATGGGCAAAATATAGGATATTTGAAAAAATGATATTATTTTAGCATTTAATTACGGAACAAAAAACATTTCTAAATTAATAATATTTAACGATGGCTATAGCAGTAAACGATTCGAATTTCAAGGAGATAGTAATTAATTCAGACAAACCCGTTCTTGTTGACTTCTGGGCACCATGGTGCGGCCCCTGCAGGATGATTGCCCCCATAGTGGACGAACTTGCAGCAGAGTACGAGGGTAAAGCTGTAATTGCAAAATGTGATGTTGATTCAAGTTCGGAAGTACCTGTAAAATATGGAATCCGCAATATTCCAACAATTCTGTTTTTTAAAGACGGCGAATTGAAGGATAAAATCGTGGGCTCTACAACTAAGGCAAACATAGTAGCTAAAATCAATTCTTTGATCTAAGATTATGAAAAAATTATTTACACTTGTATTAGCGCTTATTATTGTAAGTGCTTCATTTGGTCAGACAAAATTCGGAGTAAAGGCTGGTCTCAATTTTAATAAATTGACAGATGTTACTCAGGGCGGAAGTACAGATGAAATCTGGAACTCACAAACAGGATACCATCTTGGTCTTGCTGTTCAGTTCAAGGTTCCTTTCCTGGGACTTGCCGTACAGCCCGAACTGCTTTACAATACAACAAGGTCAGCCGCAAACACGCCAACGCTTGCGCAGATAAACAATCCGCTTCTGAACGGGGGCGTTATTAATCAGCAAGTAGTTCTTGTACCGGACGAAATGCAACTGGACTACATAAACCTTCCTGTTAACCTTCAGTTTGGTATCGACCTGGTTCTTCTAAGACCTTTCGTTGTTGTTTCTCCTTATATTTCTTATGCAATTCAAAAGGGAGCAACTCTTGAAAACCAGCCATGGGACGACATTAACAGATTTGACTATGGAATAGGTCTTGGAGTAGGACTGGATTTGTGGAAACTTCAGGTAATGGGAAAATACAACTGGGGTCTTGGTAAGCTGAAATCGGCAAACAACACAACCTGGGACGAGAAATACGATAATGCAAAATTCCAGGGATTCCAGCTTTCTGTTGCATTCCTTTTTTAAATATCAGTTATTAAATGGGCAAGCGCATTTGTGTATATTGTTCATCAAGTGACATACTGGAAGACAGATACAAAGAGGCCGCCGCTAGTTTTGCTAAGGCGGCTTCTTTACATGATTATACAATTGTATGTGGCGGGTCCTGCCGTGGGTTGATGGGCGTTCTGATTGATACCATCAATCAATACGGAACAGAAGTGGAGGGTATAATCCCCGACTTTATGAAGGAGCTCGAGTTTCACCATCCCAAACTCGATAAGATAAAAGTCGTAGACACAATGAGCAAAAGAAAAGACTTGCTCAGAGAGGATACAGATGCCGTCATTGCGTTTCCGGGAGGAATCGGAACCATTGAAGAGTTTATTGAAACCTATACATTAAAAAGACTGGGTGTCTATCCGGGTGCTGTAATACTGTTCAATCAGGATGGATTTTACGAACCCCTTATTCAGCTTTTTAAGCACCTTGCAAAAAATAATATGCTAAACGACAACTGGAGCGATGCTTTGATTGTTGTAGAGGATGTGACCGGGCTCATTGATGCAATTGAGAAAAGCGAACGAAAAATTCTTGAGCCAAAACATTACGCACCAGCCTAACCTACAAACAAGTATATATGAACATAAAAGCAATTCAAAGCGACATTAAAACAGAGTGGACGCAATTTGAGGAGCTGATGAGAAAGAGCCTGTGGAGTGATTATGACCTTTTAAATCAAATAAATTCACATCTTTTTGACAATAAGGGAAAACAAATCCGGCCACTTTTAGGACTTCTTGCCGCAAAGTGTTGTGGCACAATCAACCCTTTCACTATCACATGTGCAGTCGTTTCAGAAATGCTGCATACCGCATCACTGTTGCACGACGATGTTGCCGACGAAGCTCCTCAGAGACGCGGAGCAGATACTGTCCAGTATAAATTTAACCCGGCCGCTTCGGTTCTGACCGGTGATTACTGGCTGGCAAAAGCGTTGACCCTGCTGTTAAAAGAGAAGGACATGTCTGTACTGAATTATTTCACAAAGACAATTGAAGAGCTCTCTGAGGGAGAAATTTTTCAGATGCAGAAAGCTTCATCCCTGGACACAACAGAAGAGGATTACTATAAAATAATTTCAGCCAAGACATCCAGTCTCTTCATTGCATCTGTAAAAAGCATGGTTTATTCAACCGGTGCATCAGAAAAGATACTTGACGACATGGAGTGTTATGCCTATAATCTGGGACTTGCATTTCAAATAAGAGACGATATTTTTGACTATACTCCTCAGCTCAATACCGGAAAGCCTTCCGGCGGCGACATAAAAGAGAAAAAACTCACCCTTCCTCTTATTCTGGCATTAAAGGCAGCAACTAAAGACGAACGGGAAAATTTATTAAGAGAAATCCGTTTCGCAGAAACCGAGGACGAACGTCTTGTCGAGAATACTTTTGCCCTGGTAGAAAAATACTCCGGAACCGCTTCTGCACAAAAAGCACTTGAAGAGCATTGCAGAAAGGCAGAGGAGAGCCTGTCGGGACTCAGCGAATCGATATATAAAAATCATTTGATTGAGCTCACGCGCTATGTCGGGAGCAGGGAGAGTTAAACCTAAATAGGATTTTTAGGAGGGAAAAGCTCTTTATGGGCATATTCCAGTTTTTCATAAAACTCTTTTCCAAAAGCAAAAATAAGGGGTTCCCG
>JAGDMC010000236.1 GCA_017860395.1 Bacteroidota bacterium
AGGTGCATAAACATCTGCCCGGAGCGTGCAATTCAGGTATCGGGGCCACTATTGATTATTCAGCTTATCATAAACACCGGACTTATCATTTGGGCGATATTGGCAATTCTCAAATATGTTCCTTTGTGGCTCGCAGGCGAAACATTTGGCGGGCTGAGTTCACTCCTTTTCGGCTCAGCATTCATCCTCACGGCAGAAATCATTTTGATAACTATTGCCACATTTTTTATCCACTGGCTGAGCTTTGTTCCAATTGATGCGTTCTTCCGTTTGCTCATGTGGATTCCGGGAGTGCGCCGCTATTTCGGCAGGAGTTACACTAAAAAATATCGCCGTTACATGGCTCCGGGGTTTAAACCATAAAAAATAGATTTAACCAAAAAAATCTGTTTTTTCCCATTTTTCTATTTCTTAAAGTGCTGTTATATTAATATTTATGTCTAAATTAGAACGTAAACCAATTAAATTCTAATTTATGATTACAAAATCTTTGGCACTTGCAGCGGTAGTTGTTATCCTACTTGCGTCCTGTGAAAAAACACCTGCGACAAATTATTCTCATCAAGTTAAATCCGTAAGAATCCGTATTGACCCAAACAATTTTGTTGATACAAAATCGATTGGTCCAAAACTTACTCCGGTTGACAAATTCGCAACACCAACAAAGCTCTGGATTTATATATCAAAGGCAAATGGCGAACTATCAAGAATAATTCCTGTTGCAACCTCGGAACTTGAGGTAAATGGCGATCAGCCGGGTTTGACAATAGACGCACTTAAAACAGGGTTTGAAATTAAAAACATTTCTACAGAATCCTCAACTATCCAGATAATTGCAAATCCAAAGACAGAGAGCATCCCGGATGCAACTCTAAAATCCATGCTCTCGGCAAATCAGGTTAAGGCGCTGTCAACAGAAATCCGGTACGAATCGGACCCTCAGCTTGTAACACTATATGCCGAAGCACCAATCGTAAAACTTAACTCATCTCTGTATTCTGCCAATATGGAGCTGAAACCGATAGTTTCACGCCTTCAGATAAAACTCGATTACGACCGGTCCACTATGGCCGATGTTAATTTTAAGGGAGTGTTCCTAAGGAACATTTACAAGAAGGTGAACTTTTCCGGCACCGGCAGCATTTTGTACTCTCCCGGCTCCTTATCTGCTCCGGCCGGAACTGACTCTCTGCTTTTTTCAGATAGCTATTATTCCGGATCGTTTGTGCACAATTCCGGCGGATTTTCATCTGCCGACACCACCGGAAAAGTCTTCGGGTTCCAGTTCTTCCCTGCCGCTGCACCATTAGTAAATCCTGAGATTATAGTGAAATATTCAGCCCGGGCAAAAACAGCCGAATTCCGGGAACTCTGTTTTGAAAGAGTAATCAGCTTTAAAAATATGGATGGCTCTGCTTTTTCCAACTGGCAACCGGGTAAATTATACAATTTTAAGATAGTTGTCGGGAGAGGGAACGAAGATCCGGTGGCAGACAAGGCAGCATTGGATGTTTCGATTACAATGGCAAGCTGGGGAGAGGAAAATATCTTGTCGGTTATCTAACATCGCCAATCCTACACTCCTGCTTAGGCGGGAGTTTTTATACTATGTAATATGCATAGTGTAACTCATTTTGTCAAATTCTCTTTTTTACACTCTCATTTGGAAATGATTTAAAATTATCGTTATATTGCGCGCCGTAAAGTAAAATTTTAAACCAAAACCCTACCTATATGCTACTTCATCAACAATTTGTACGGATGGCAAAGAAACATGCCAAAAAGCTTGCAATTATTGATAGAACAACGGAAAAACGAGTTAATTATTCAACGGCACTTATTGGTGCCCTTATCCTGAATTCTAAATTCAAACAGTATGATGAAGGGTTTATCGGCATTATGATTCCTACTTCTGCAGGCTGCGCGCTTGCAACAGTGGGGGCTTTAATGAGCGGCAGAATACCTGTGATGATAAATTATTCTACGGGTGCCGAGGCTAATGCAAAATATGCTCAAACGAAGTGCAAATTCAAAACTATCATTACATCCAAAGCATTGCTGGAAAAAATCAATTGCCCGGTTATCGACGGGATGGTAATGATTGAAGATATTATGGCAAGTGTGTCCACCGGCGAAAAGCTGAAGGCCGCTCTCATAAGCAAGCTCCCTGTAGGCGTTGTCCTCAACAGTATTCATAAGGGGGACGAAAACGACACCGCAGTAATTTTGTTTACCAGCGGAAGCGAAAAAGACCCGAAAGCTGTTCAGCTTACACACCGCAACATATCTTCAAATATTGAGAATTTTGGCACATACGAAAATATTACAGAATCCGATGTGATTCTGGCGAATCTGGTTTTCTTCCACGTGTTCGGGCTCACAGTAAACCTATGGGTATCTTTCTATTACGGAATGACCATGGTCTGCTATGCAAACCCTCTCGATTTTGCGACAGTCAGCAAAATTGCGCGCGAAGAGAAGCCTACGGTTATGGTTGGTACTCCGAGTTTCTTCTGGGGTTATCTGCATAAATCGGAACCGGGGGACTTTAAATCTCTCAGGCTGATGGTATCCGGGGCTGACAAATGTCCCGATGCGCTCAGGGAAGGTTTCATGAAAAAGCACGGAGTCACTCTCATGGAGGGCTACGGAGCAACCGAGACATCCCCGGTGATATCTGCAAACTCGCTGGAATTTAACAGACCGGGAAGTACCGGACGTGTTATTCCGGGCGTTCAGGTGAGGCTGGAGAATTTTGAAACCGGAGAAGAGTGCAAAACCGGAGAAGTCGGTAAGGTTTTAGTTAAGGGCGATTCTGTTATGAAGGGATATTACGACGACCCGGAACTCACAGCCGAAGCTCTTGAAGACGGATGGTACAACACCGGCGACATGGGGTTCTTCGACGAAGACAACTACCTCTGGCATGCCGGCAGATTTAAACGGTTTGTAAAGATTGGCGGGGAGATGGTTTCTCTGGTTAAGGTCGAGAACACCCTTGAAAAGCACCTTCCAACCGGGGT
>JAGDMC010000237.1 GCA_017860395.1 Bacteroidota bacterium
TCACTTCTTATTGGACAGTCGGACCACCTTACTTATGTAGGCGAGGTTAACGGACAAACTGTTGCATTTGGTGCCGGTTTCCCTTTTAACTCCCTAAACAGAAATTTACAGATTCGGTATACTGCAAACCTTGCAAAAAATGTAAACTTAATTGTTGCTGCTCATATGTTCGGAGGCATGACTTCTCTCGGACCTGCAAAAGCACAGGCACAGGCGGGAATCCCCGATTTCCAGGCTCAGATTCGTTTCGGAGACCCGGCAAAGGTATTCGGAGGCATAACAGCCGGTTACAAAGTTTTAAAGCCAAGAACTACAGATGCCCTTAATAATCTCATATCTACATCTATCGGTTCATTCGATATTAATGCATTCTTCCGGGCTGCATTTGGCAAGGGTTATACACTTAGAATGTGGGGAATTTACGGCGAAAACCTTTCTCATCTGGGAATGATTGGCGGATACGGGAAAATCAACGATATTTACTCAGGAAGTTCAAACCCATTACTGGATTATAAATATGAGAATGTGAGATCAATGTCTTCATGGATTGATTTTGAAACTCCATCGTTTAAAGATTTTAAATTTGGAGTATTCTACGGATATCAGAAAAGTTTCGGAACCAAAGAAGTTGTAGATGTTACGATGGCTAATGGCGATTATTCATTCGGATTCTACAAGGACCCTAAACTTATGTGTTTTTCAAGATTATCCCCAAGAGTTGTTTACAGTGCCTCCAAAAAACTTATATTTGCTTTGGAATACAGCCTTTCCCAGGCTAAATGGGCAAAAACCATTGACATGAACCTTAAGGGAACCGATTTCTTTCCTGTAAATCACAATAACAGGATTGAGTTTATGGCCAAATATGTATTCTAGCCGATAATGAAAATAGGGAGAACCGATTTGCTTTGGAACTATGCTGCCAGCTTTATGAGAGTGGCATCTGCATTGGTTGTCCTGCCTCTTATTCTAAAAATGCTGCCACGGGAAGAGATGGGTCTCTGGAGTGTGATGATCAGTGTTAACTCTATGATATATCTCCTCGACTTTGGATTTTTTCCCACTTTTTCGAGATCGATAACATACATTTTCTCGGGAGCGACAACTCTTCAGGCCGAAGGTTTTAAGCCACTTGAAAAAGACTTGCCTGTTCATTACCCTTTACTTAAGGGAATGATCAAATCTATGAGGAATTTTTATGCCGGAGTGGCTGTTTTACTTGTTATTCTGCTTTTTACAGCAGGAATTTGGTACATAAACAGCATTCTTCAAAATTTTACAGGAGATATATTTAATGCAAAACTTGCCTGGTATTGTTATGGACTTTTGATTTCCTATCAGTTCTTTACATACTACTATGATGCAATGCTTGTAGGAAGGGGTCTGGTTAAACGATCAAAACAAATTATTGTATTTTCTCAAAGTCTTCACATTGTAACAGCATCAATTCTTCTTATTTCCGGGATGGGTATAATGTCTATGGTTATAGGCCAGACCATTGCCACAATAACCAACAGGTTTCTTGCCTACAGAGCATTTTTTGACGAAAGGACAAAAGAAGAACTCAAAAAAGCCAATGCCGACAACTGGCTTGACATACTTAAAAAGCTATGGACAACTGCATATAAATCGGGCCTTTCCGGTCTTAGCTGGTTATTTACAAACAGAATGCTGCCAATGGTCGGAGCTTTATTTATCCCGCTTTCCGTTATGGGCGACTACGGCCTCAGCAAACAAATTGCCGATGTAATTTATACACTTTCGGTTGTCTGGTTTTTGACTTTCTATCCCAAACTCACGCAGGAGAGAATACAGGAAAGAATCGGCGAAGTAAAACGGATGTATATAAAAGCCCTTTATATTGCTGTTGCCGTATTCGCAGTGTGTACAGCAGGAGTTCTCCTGTTTGGAGGGTGGGGACTTGAACTGATAAACAGCAAAACACATTTCATAGAATGGCCTTTGTTGCTGGTATTGTTTGGAGCTACCCTGTTCGATGCATTCACATATATCTCCACTTCTGTATTGCTTTCCAGAAACGAAGTGCCCCATTACAAAGCTCTGGTTGCTACAGCAATAATAACTGTTGTAATTCTGCTTGCCGCCCTGAAATTTACTTCATACGGAGTTACAATGCTGGTTCTGGTTCCTTTTGCATGTCAGCTTGTCTATAATCATTGGAGATGGACAGGGATGGTGTGGTTTGAACTTGGAATACTTAAGAAAAGAGGAGAGAGACATACCGCTTAAGCTAAGTAGTTCCTCTCTCCAAATCCTTTCTTCGCAAGCCTTCGGCCGGCCTCAAATTCTTTACTCCGCAAGCCTTCCGCCTGCCTCAAACCCTTCGGCGAATGACCCCCAGTTCATTGCAACGGCAATTACTAATAAAACGACAACTGCAAATACTGCCCAAAACACGATTCTTCTTCCCTTTTTTTTCATTTCTATTTTGTTTTCCAATGTGTTATGTAATTTCAAAATTAGAGGATATTTCAATATTCGGGCAATATTTATATCTTTGGAAAGAAGAATTATCTAATTCTAAAAATTTTCGGATAATAACATTGTTTTATGAGTAAAGCTAAATTTGTTGGAGTATTTGGAAGGAGAAACTCCGGAAAGAGTTCTCTCATTAATACCCTCTCAGGCGAGCAGGTTGCTATCGTTTCGGAGACTCCCGGAACTACAACCGACCCAGTGAAAAAGAGGATGGAGATTTTTGGAGTAGGCCCATGCGTGTTTATTGATACAGCGGGCATAGATGATGAAGGTGACCTGGGCGAGCAGCGAATTGCAAAGACCAGGCAGGTTATACTTCAGATAGACCTTGCAATCCTTCTATACACAAATAATGAGATAGGGAGTTTCGAACTGGAACTGCTGGAACGATTTAAGGAGAACAACATCCCTGTAATTATCGTTCATAACCAGTCGGATATTATATCAATGGACAAAGAGCTTGCGCTGGAAATTTCTGCAAAGCATGGGTTTGATGTTCTTGAATTCTCCAGCGGAATG
>JAGDMC010000238.1 GCA_017860395.1 Bacteroidota bacterium
TGGATTGGTCCAATCGAAAAAATTTCGGGTGATGGAGCCCAGGTTATTGCCAGAAAATTTATCATAATCTTATCTGCTTAGTCGTACAAAAACACTTAAAGGAAGTGCTTTATTGAATTTATCGTTTAACATGAGCTCGCCAAAAGAGAGTTCATAGCTTTTTCCCTTCTCCTCTTTTTTTAGCCCAAAAGATGTATTTACAAGTGTTTCGGCCAAAACTGCCGAGTAGCCGTTTGAATACAGGTTGAGAACTACGAAGCTCTCTTTAGGAGCAGTAATCGCAGAAACCTCCTGCAGAAATTCAAACAATAGTTCGTCCAGTTTCCATTTTTCACCCTCCGGTCCGTGTCCGTATGCAGGCGGGTCCATGATTATTCCCTGATATATATTTCCTCTTTTAGCTTCGCGCTTAACAAACTTAAGAGCATCCTCTATCACCCAGCGGATATTATCAAGGCGGCTTAGTTCCATATTTGTCTTTGCCCAGGTCACAACCTGGCGGACAGAATCGAGGTGGGTAACATCGGCCCCTGCACAGTTTGCGGCAAGTGATGCAGCACCGGTATATGCAAAAAGGTTTAGAACTTTTGGTCTGATACCTGTATGAAGTCCAATGAGCCTTTTAGTTTCTTTAAAAATATAGTCCCAGTTTGGAGCCTGTTCCGGGAAAACACCCACATGTTTAAACGATGTTAATCCCATTCTGAGATTAAACTTAAGGCCTCCTGTTTTGATGTAACTAATCTGCCACTGATCCGGCATTTTTTTAAGCTGAGTCCAGGTTCCGGCATCTTCCTTTCCCGACTTCCCGAAGCCTGCGCCCTGAGAAAATCTGGTATGCGCCATTGACAGCCACTCCTTGTTGGACAGGCTTTTTTGCCACAGGGCTTTTGGCTCAGGTCTTATTAAAATATAAGATCCAAACCTCTCTAATTTTTCGAAATCACCGGAATCTAACAATTCGTAATCATTCCAACTTTTTGGGGATTCAAGTAATATCACGTTATTCAACAATTTTAGAAATTATTATAGGGCCGAAGGTAACTATTTTTGTAATAATATTTCTAAATTTGCCCCCTGATAGTATATATATTTAAAACATACCGACATGCAAAAGATTGACAGTTATGATTTTTCGGGAAAAAGGGCAATTGTAAGGGTAGACTTCAATGTGCCGCTCAATGAGAATTTTCAGATAACAGACGATACAAGAATACGGGCAGCCATTCCAACGCTCAAAAAAGTACTTGAGAAAGGAGGATCTCTTATAATAATGTCTCACCTTGGAAGGCCAAAAGGACCTACAGGCAAGTACTCTTTAAAGCATATTATTGGAGCGATTGAGGAGAAACTCGGAACAAAAATTAAGTTTGCTCCGGACTGTATGGGAGCAGAAGCTGCCGAGCTGGCTAAAAATTTAAAACCGGGCGAAGTTCTTCTTCTTGAAAACCTGAGGTTCTATGCCGAGGAAGAAGGAAAACCACGCGACCTTGCAGAAGATGCATCTGATGATGTTAAAAAAGTAGCCAAGGCAGAGATGAAAGAAAAGCAAAAAGAGTTCACAAAAAAACTCGCTTCTTATGCCGACTGCTATATTAACGATGCTTTTGGTACCGCACACCGCGCCCACGCATCTACAGCCCTCATAGCTAAATACTTTCCTAACGACAAAATGTTCGGTTATGTAATGGAAGGCGAAATTGTTGCTATTGACAAAGTTCTCAAATCTCCGGTACACCCTGTTACTGCAATAATCGGCGGTGCCAAGGTATCTTCAAAGATTGCAATTATTGAAAAACTGTTCGATGTTGTAGACAATATGATTATCGGCGGAGGAATGGTATTCACATTCATCAAGGCTCAGGGCGGCAAGATTGGCAAATCACTTTGCGAAGACGATCAGATGGAACTGGCTCTGTCAATAATTGAAAAGGCAAAACAAAAGAACGTTAAATTATATTTTTCGGGAGATGTAATTATTGCTGATGCTTTCAGCAACGATGCCAATACAAAGATTTGTGCCGACAACAAAATTCCTGACGGATGGATGGGTATGGATGTTGCCCCTGATACTCTAAAAGAGTGGGAAGCAGTTCTCAGGGCTTCAAAAACAGTTCTCTGGAACGGCCCTGTTGGAGTATTTGAAATGCCAAAATTTGCAAACGGAACAACCGGAATTGCAAAGATACTTGCAGACATTACCTCAACAGGCGTGTTCACACTTGTTGGCGGCGGAGATTCTGTTGCAGCGGTAACCCAAATGGGATTTGCCGACAAAGTAAGCTATGTATCAACCGGAGGCGGAGCAATGCTTGAATACCTTGAAGGCATCGAACTACCCGGTATCAAGGCTATACGCGAAGTTTAGCGACTGATATACAGACACGACAAAGAGAAAGAGTACGCTGGGGTTCGGTAGCGCACCCCGGCGTTTTTCTTGACAGTCAACCCTTCGGTTTTCGGACAGTTAATCCCTCGGTTTTCGTGTTAAGTTTCACACTTTAAGTACAATACAAAGTTTTTGTCAATATGCATAACGCTCAATTATTCAGATCATTAACACGGAAACCGAGGGATTGGTTCTTCGTTCTCATTGTTTCCCCAATGCTGTTCCTGGCAGCCGGGTGCGGAAGTGCACTCAATATAGAGGCGCCAAGGGAATCATATATTCCCTCTTCGCTGGCACCATCAATGTCCGAGCTTCCGCTGGATGCGGAAATTGATGTAAGAGCAATGGAGAATCTGATTAACACGAAATTCACCGGATTACTTTACGAGGGCAAAAACATAAATGACAAAAATATATCAATTAAGGTTTGGAAAGCGGATAACTTTTCGGTTTTTGTAAACAACAACGAAATAACATACCGCGTTCCGCTTAAGATTTGGGCCAATCTTGCCTGGAAGGTTGAAAAATTCGGTTTTTCCGTTTCGGATGAATATGAAGCTACGGGAACAATTGCATTGGTATATAAAACCAAAATTGAGATTGACAACAACTGGAAGGTGGTA
>JAGDMC010000239.1 GCA_017860395.1 Bacteroidota bacterium
GGGGGGAACTCCATTGGGGTGAACAACGATACCACAACAAGATATATTGTTCCAAAAAGGAAACTCACAAAAAGTTCAATAACAGAATCCTGCTTTTCGTTGATTTTCAGCAGCCAGTATGTTGCCCATATTATTGTGCTGGCAATTATCAGGCCCAGCCCGAATACAGACAGTTTCCCCGAGATATCTGCGGAGTTGTTCAATGAAAGCATAATAATTCCCGAAAAGCTCACCAACACGCCAATTACCTGATTAAAGTGCAATTTCTGCTTTAAAAAAATTGCCATCAAAATCATGAGAACAATTTGCCAGGAAAAGTTAAGCGGCTGAGCAATCTGGGCCGGAAGAAGAGAGTACCCTTTAAACAGGATGAGATAATATATGAAAGGGTTCATAAGCCCCTGCCAGGCTCCTCTGAATATTGTGCTTTTGGACAAAAGGGATTCTCCGAGCAAATTAAGTTTTTTTGTTCTGATC
Organism: Bacteroidota bacterium; assembly: GCA_017860395.1. Lineage (GTDB taxonomy): Bacteria > Bacteroidota > Bacteroidia > Bacteroidales > UBA932 > Bact-08. The sequence goes on from JAGDMC010000239.1 coordinate 478, forward strand.
AGTTCAATAAAGCATACAATCAACGCTGTCGAGGATGCAATCAAAAGGAGTTGCAGATTGCTTATTTCATTTAGCGCAATTTTGAATGCAGTGGCAACCGTGGCCCAGAAAAAGACCACAAAGCCGCCCATTATCAATGCCTTCGACTGATTTTTCATTTCCCTGTCCTGAATAAATGGTCTGCCTGCTGCAATACCTTCTGCCTTAAAAGAGGGTGCAGATTTTCACTTGAGCGAAGATACTCATTAACTGCATTTTTCGCCTCAAGGGAATTGTGCCCGCCAAGAAGTGCTCTGAGCCAGTTCCGCGGGAAGAAAATATCTCCTGTTTTTTGAATTTCGGGTAAAATTTCCAGACCGGGCTTTAAATACTTCAAAGACTCCTTCTCTCTCAGATAGTGGTTCAGGTACCCCAGAGCAGATGCCGACCAGGGCTCAATCTCCCTGTTACGTTCGTCAAGGAGTGAAATGAAAAGAGAATCTCTTACTGTTCCAAGAGGAGAGGTTGCCGGAAAAATAAATGCAAATTCATTTTTCCTGTCTGTATTTGTGATTCTGTTGAGCTGAAGCTTAAATATTTCATCATACTTTTCGGGAAACCTTATGCTCATTTCATATGCAATGCGCATCAAATCCCTTTCGCTGAGCTTAACATACCCGAAACCGGAAGGATTTTTCCATATTTCATACACTTTTAAAGCAGCTTCAGGAGAGTCCGAAATTTCTGTTAACGCCCTAAATGCAATTGTTTTATGCTGGCCGGAGGATGAGTTTTCCACTATCTGCCACAGCCCCTGTTCAAGTTGTGAATCGGCTCCCATCCCTGAGAGATATGTTGTATAACAGCTTGTCAGATAGCCGGTCGCTCTGGTGAATAATAGTGTATTCTCTTCGTTTTGAATATATCTCAGCAACGAAGAAGCAAATTTCCCGGGCAATATCTTCCCGGCAAGCATATTTTCATACAGAGAAATCAAAAGAGAGACCCGTGCAACTTCATCATCAATAACAGAGCGGTTTTTACCGGAATCGGATTCGGGTTTGTATTGTTCAAACGTTTTCAGCAAAAAACCGGATGAAGCGCTGTCCATCAAAAAAAGACCATACCCCCTTCCGTCGGTATTTGGAACAATCGCCCTGTTTTTGCCGTCATTTGCAATAATTGAAGAAAAGTCCTGTTTCCACACGAGTCCTCTGCCAAACGGGTCAGATTGCTTCCAAACAACACTGTCTTCAATAATTCCGGAGGTGTATGAAGGCATCCCTTTTTCCTTAACCCATGCATTGCTCCACGACTGCAGGTCTTCCGGAGATAGAGAGTCAAGTATTTTTATCAGGTCATCCCAGCTTGCATTGGAGTATGCAAATTTCCTGAGATATGCCTGTATTCCCAGGCGGAAATTCTCTTCTCCCACTCTTTTAACAAGCATTTCCATTACAATCGGCGCCTTATTGTAAATGATATTGCCATATACAAGGCCCGCATTGCTTAGGTTGTCAAGCTCCTGCTGAATAGAGTTGGAACCTGCGGTCCTGTCTTCGGAATATGACGCAGGATAGTAGGTATTGATAAAATTAAGCCGGTGGTTCACTTCGGGATAAAGCGGAGTTACTATCTGCGATGCAAACCAGTTTGCAAAAACCTCTTTTGTCCATACATCGTCAAACCACTCCATTGTTACAAAGTCGCCAAACCACATATGCGCCGTTTCGTGAGCTATAAGTTTTGCTCTGTCGAGCTGTTCGGAGATTGTGGCATTTTCGTCAATAAACATGGTTCTGTCGGAATACAGGGTTGCCCCCATGTGTTCCATTCCTCCATACTGAAACCCGGGAACAATTATAATATCGTATTTTGCAAAAGGGTATTTTATGGAAGTATAATTTTCGAGCCAATCCAGAGAAGAGAATATCTGATCAAAAATAACTCTGCATTGTTCTAACTTTTTTGGGTCACTCTCCCGGTGAAATATTGTAATCGCCCGTCCATTTCTCTCCTGAGTGGTTCTTTGCAATTTCCCCGCTACAAAGGAGAACAGATAGGTAGGTATTGGTGCGGTTTCCGAGAACGACAGTCTTGTTCTCCCATCAGGAGTTGTCTCTTTGCTTTTAACATTGCCGTTTGCAACTCCCTCCCAGCCATCGGGTATGTCAAGCGTAAGGCAGAATTTTGCCTTCAGGTTTGGCTGGTCAAAACAAGGAAAAAGGGTCCTTGAACGGTCCGGAACAAGAAGTGTGTAAAGCAAATCTTCCCTCCGGTTTAAAGACTGATTTCCTGCAATAAACTCAATTTCCAGAACGTTTTTCCCTTTAGAAATATGTCTTTCCGGTATTATAACATGTTCATTGCCAAAGATAAATTTCGCTTTCTTTCCGTTCACCAGAATTGACTTAACTGCGCATACCGATTCATGCCTGAAATCCAGGATTATCCTCTCTTTTTTCCTCAGGTTAAAATCAATTATTGCCTTTGCTGTGATTATAGAATCTCTCTCTTTTGGAATTGAAAAATGAAGGGAGTACCTGAGTTCCGA
>JAGDMC010000048.1 GCA_017860395.1 Bacteroidota bacterium
CGGAGGACACAGGAAAGGTCAGTCGGGAGGAAAAAGAGAAGAGTCAACCGGGAAAGTGAGCATGACAAGGGAAGGATATGCCTTCATCATAAGAGAGGGCATTGAAGATGATGTGTTTGTACCGGCATCAAAACTCAGGGGGGCTCTCCACGGGGACATCGTTAAAGTCTCAATTGTTGCAAAGAAAAGTCTTACCAAAAGATATGAGGGAGAGGTAATAGAAATTGTCGAAAGGACAAAAAGACCTTTCATAGGAATTCTCCAGATTACCGGAAATCAGGCATGGGTTATATGTGAGAACAAGAATATGCCTCACGACATAAAAATACCGATTGAAGGCGTTGAGGATATTTACAACGGGCTCAAAGTTGCTGCAATTGTGGATGAATGGCCAAGAAGTTCCGACGAGCCAATTGGTCACATAATTGAAGTCCTTGGCAAACCGGGAGAAAATAATACGGAAATGCACGCCATTCTCACAGAATTCGGGCTTCCGTTCCGTTTTGACCCTAAGGTTGAAAAAGAGGCTGAGAAAATTTCTGAAAAAATTGATCCGGAAGAGATAAAAAGACGTCGCGATTTCAGGGGGGTAACAACATTTACCATTGACCCAACTGATGCAAAAGACTTCGACGATGCGCTTTCACTTAAAAAACTGGATAACGGGAACTGGGAGGTTGGTGTTCACATTGCCGACGTAACCCACTATGTACGCCCGGGTTCACTTGTAGAACAGGAGGCGCAGGAAAGGGCAACATCTGTATATCTTGTAGACAGAACTGTTCCAATGTTGCCGGAAAAACTGTCTAACAAACTCTGTTCGCTCCGTCCAAACGAAGAAAAGTTGTGTTTTTCGGCAGTATTCGAGCTAAATGAAAAGGCGAAAATAATTTCAAGATGGTTCGGCAGGACAATCATTGAATCCGATTACAGGTTTGATTACGAAGGAGCACAAAAGACAATTGAGACAAAAGAGGGTCCGCTTAAAAATGAGATACTCAAACTGCATCAGCTTGCTTCATCTCTCAGGAATGAAAGATTCTCAAAAGGCGCAATAAGCTTCGAAAGACCGGAAATGAAGGTTGAAGTCGATGAGGCAGGTAAACCGATACGGGTATATCAGAAAGAGAGCAAGGATTCAAACTGGCTCATTGAAGAATTCATGCTCCTCGCAAACAAAGAGGTTGCATTTTTTGTAGGCGGAAAGGGAAAGGATTCAAAAACATTTGTCTACCGTATCCACGAAGAGCCAAACATGGACAAGGTTACTATTCTCCGGACATTCGTCAAGCACTTCGGGTATGATATGAGTCCTACAAAGAACGCAAGGGAGCTTTCCACAGAAATTAACAAGTTGCTCACCACCGTAAAAGGACGGCCGGAAGAGAGTGCAATTGAGATTATGGCTCTCCGGTCAATGGCAAGAGCAAGATACTCAACAGATAATGCAGGTCACTACGGCCTGGCATTTGACTACTACACCCACTTCACGTCTCCTATCCGCAGGTATCCGGACATGATGGTTCACCGCCTTCTTGCCCTATACCTGGACAACGCAAAATCACAGGACAAAGGATACTATGAAGACCGCTGTAAATACTCCAGCGAAAGGGAACAACTCGCAACCGAAGCCGAACGCGCCAGCATCAAATACAAAATGGTTGAGTTTATGCAGGATAAGGTGGGTATGATTTTCGACGGAAATGTATCCGGGATTACCGAATGGGGAATGTTCGTTGAACTAGCCGAAACAAAAGTCGAAGGTCTTGTTGCCCTGAGAGATATTAAAGAGGATTATCTTCAGTTTAACGAGGAGTCTATGTCTCTTTATGCCAAAAGAAGCGGAAAAAGGTTTATTCTTGGAGACGCTGTTAAGGTAAAAGTAGAAAAAGCCAACCTTGAACAAAAACAACTTGACTACTCACTAATATGGGAAGAGAGCGGTGTTACGCCCGATAGGCCTGAAAAGCAAAGACATAACAGAAGACAGGAAGGACGTGACGAGACCAAACCCCTCTCCAGAAGAAAAAAATCTTAAAAAATATTTTGCGTATCGATAAAAGTATATACTTTTGCACCGTTGATTAAACAACTATTGTATATGCAACTAAAACTTGTAAAAATTAATGAGCTGCTCTCTATCCTTAGCGGAAGGTTGTCGGCTACACTAAACCGGCACCTGAACAGGAAATTCAAGGCAGCAGGACTTGAGATTACTACCGAGCAGTGGCTTGTCCTCGTTTGCCTGTGGAACAAGGACAAGCTCACACAACAGGCAATAAGCGAACAAACATTCAAGGACAAAGCGAGCATTACAAGGCTTCTGGATACTTTGTCCCGGCATGATCTCATCGAAAGACATTCAGAACCCTCGGACAGGAGAATAAACCTTATACACCTTACGGAAAAGGGGAAAAAGCTTGAAGAACAGGCTATGGCTATTGTCAAGGAATCTTTCGAACAGGCCATTACCGGTATCACACCTCAGGAACTTCTTTTTTCAAGAGAAATAATCATTAAACTTTTAAACAATATTATTTAACTGTTAAAAACAGACATATTTTTTCACCTTATAATAGTTGCATATTCAACTATTGCACATTCAACCAAGCAAACTAACAATAATTAAATAACCCTTTGCAAATGAAACGATTTGCTCTTTTAATTTTACTGACATCAAGCATTGTCACTCTTTATGCACAAAATACTCTTTCAATTGAAGAGTGCCGGAAACTGGCAATGGAGCATAACCGCTCTATTATGATTGCCAAAGAAAAGGCCGATGTAGCAACCGAATTGAGAAAGGCTGCCTTTACACAGTTTCTTCCAAATTTTTCCGCAAACGGAACGTACCTTTTTAATCAAAAAAACATCTCGCTCATGAGCGAAGATGCTCTGCTTCCTATTGGAACGAAAATGGCCGATGGCTCTTTTGGTTTCAGGCAGGATCAGGTAAAAAACCAATGGGTGCAGGTTAGTCCCGGAGTTTATGCTCCGCTCGATGCAAGCGGAAAACCATTCGATCCAAAGGCCGAGCCGGGTAAGATTATCTGGAAAGATTATGCTGTATTGCCAAAAGAGGCCCTTGAAATGGATGTCAAAAATATTTTCGCGGGAGCCGTTGGTTTTGTTCAGCCTGTTTTCATGGGCGGCAAAGTTCGTGAGCTGTACAAAATGGCAAAAAGCGGAGAGCGGCTTGCCAATATTGAGCAGGAGAGAGCTGCAGATGAGCTTATAATAGATGTCGATGAAGCATACTGGAGAGTTGTTTCGCTTGAGAATAAAAGGAAACTGGCACAGGAGTATTGTCTTCTGATGGAAAAGCTGGTGAAAAATGTAGGCATAATGGTAGAAGAGGGCGTTGCAACAAAAGGCGATGTACTCAAGGTTAGCGTAAAACTAAATGAGGCACAGATGATGCTGGCAAAAGCCGACAACGGGCTCCGGCTTTCAAAGATGGCACTTTTCCAGATTTGCGGCCTTGAGATAAACTCCAATTACACTCTGTCCGAAAGCAATCTTACAGGATATAACGATATCAATCCGGTTAAGCCCACAGATTCTCTCATAGAAAACCGTGCGGAAATACGCGCCCTTAACGAGGCGAAGAAAATTGCCGGCTCAAATCTTAAGATAATGGAATCGAGGTTTATGCCCAACCTTCTGCTGTCGGGAAATTATATCGTATCAAACCCAAATGTTTATAACGGAGTGAGCAACTCTTTTGCAGGAATGTTCTCTGTTGGGGTTGGCATTAATATTCCAATCTTTCATTTCGGGGAACGCATTCACACTCTTCATGCTGCAAAGAGTCAGGTGAAGATTGTTCAGTATCAGATTGACGAGGCAAAAGAGAAAATTGAGCTGCAGGTAAACCAGTTCGGTTTCCGCACAGATGAGGCAAGAAGAAGGCTTTCAATGGCAGAAAAAAGCGTCGAAAAGGCCGATGAAAATGTTCGGTTTGCAAATGAAGCTTTCGATGCCGGTCTCATTGGCAGTACAGACTTAATGGAAGCACAGACAGCCTGGCTCATGGCAAATTCGGAGAAAATCGATTCCAAAATTGAGGTAAAAATGTGTGAGCTCTATTTAAAAAAGGCTATTGGCGAATCGTTGGTAAAATAAATAAAGAAAAAATATAAAACATGAAAACAATAAACAACAAAAACAGCATGCTCGGAGGGCTTCTCGGGCTGTTAGGAGTAATAGTTTTAGTATCTGTAATCGGGTTTTACGCAGCTAAGCCGGAACCGCTCATTCTCCAGGGAGAAGTCGAGGCAAATGAATATAGGGTTTCCGGAAAAATCCCGGGAAGGGTAAAGGAAATTTTAGTTGAGGAGGGTATGCTTGTTAAGCGCGGAGACACTCTGGCCATTATTGACAGTCCGGAACTTCTGGCAAAACTTGATCAGGCCGTGGCTGCCCGCTCTGCTGCCGAGGCACAAAACAGAAAAGCAATTAAAGGGGCAAGACAGGAGCAGATAATGGGTGCCTACGAAATGTGGCAGAAGGCCGAAGTTGGCGTGGAAATTACAAAAAAATCATATGACCGCGTTCAGAAATTATTTGACAAAGAGGTGATTCCGGCACAAAAAAGAGATGAGGCAGAGGCTCAGTACAGGGCTGCCGTTGCAACAGCAAAAGCTGCAAAGTCGCAATATGACATGGCTTTTAACGGAGCAGAAAAAGAAGATAAGGAGGCTGCGCTTGCTCTCGTGAGCAGAGCCAACGGAGCAGTAAACGAGGTTGAATCTTACCTTGGGGAAACATATATTATTTCGCCGTCTTCGGGAGAGGTAACAGAAATATTTCCAAACCGGGGCGACCTTGTAGGTACCGGGGCTCCGCTTATGGGCATTACAGATATGAGCGACATGTGGTTCACATTCAGCGTAAGAGAAGACCTGCTTAAGGAAATGAATACCGGAACTATAGTCAAAATAAAGATTCCTGCTCTTGGAGACAAAACCTACGAAGCAAAAATTACATTTATGAAAGCTATGGCCTCATATGCAACATGGCGTTCAACAAAGGTGGGCGGGCAATTTGATGCCAAAACCTTTGAAGTTAAGGCAAAACCGGCAGAGGCAATTTCGGGTCTTCGTCCGGGCATGTCTGCAATAATAGAAACTGTTTTAAAATAGATCGTAATGACATACGGCGCATTTAAAAATGTATGGAAGAGAGAGCTTAGGGTAATGTTCAGCCGCCCCATTTACCTTTTTTCAACAGTAATTGTAATGGGATTCTGCTGCGTCTTTTTCTTCACTCTATTCAGAGAGGGTCTTCCCGAGCGCCTGCCCATTGCTATTGTCGATTTGGACAACTCGGCTATTTCCAGAAGATTCTCACGGGAGCTTAATGCTACACCCATGACTCAGGTTGTGGTGCAATGCTCCAGCTATCCCGAAGCAAGAGATTTGATGCAGCGGGGTAAGATATACGGGTTTATCGTGGTTCCTGATAATTTCTATAAGGATATGCTCTCCAGCAGGAGGCCGGATATCTCCTTCTATGTGAATAATTCTTACCTGATTGCAGGCACATTGAGCTACAGAGATATGCTCACAATGTCTACGCTTGCATCCGGGGCCTATCAGAGGGAAATTCTCCGTGCCCGTGGCGCAGGAGAGGAGGCTATAATGGGTCGTATCCAGCCAATTATGATTGACTCGCATCAGATAGGGAACCCATGGGCAAATTATGGCATTTATCTAATTAATGTGATTTTGCCCGGTGTTCTTCAGTTGATGATAATTTTAATGACAGTCTTTTCCATTGGGATAGAGCTTAAAAACAAAACGTCCCGGGATTGGCTTCACAGTGCAGATGGTTCTCTGGTAACAGCTCTTTGCGGGAAATTGCTGCCCTACACTATTCTGTTTGTAATATTGGGGCTTGCGGGGAATGTTTTTCTTTACAAATTTGCAGGATTCCCCATGAACGGCTCTTTCCTGCGATACTCCATCGCAACAATACTTTTTGTTTTGGCACATCAGGCAATAGGGATATTTATGATAGGGCTGTTCCCTGTTCTCCGTGATGCAATCAGTTTCGGAGCGCTTTATGGAATACTCTCTTTCACCTATGCAGGATTTACCTTCCCAATAGAGGCAATGCCTCGCCTGGCACAGGGAGCAAGTGTTTTGTTCCCCATCCGGCACTACTTTAAAATTTATGTAAACGAGGCCCTGTTAGGCTCCTCTTTTGCACACTCGGCAATATACTTTGCTGCTCTGGCGGCCTTTCTTCTCCTTCCCTTTATTGTTTACTACAAGCTTAAGAGGGCGCTTATTCACCAGAACTATCCTCTCAAATAGCAAAAAATGAAAAAGAGTTCACAGTTTTTAAAATATATACACGAGGGAATCCGGGATTTGTATTGGGTTTCAATAAACGAATTCAGGCATATCTTTGCCGACAGAGGTGTTATGCTCATCTTTTTTGTCGCAGGACTTGCATATCCCCTTCTTTACAACGGCATTTACAAAAACGAGGCTGTTTATGAAATTCCGGTTGCCGTAGTAGATGATTCCCATTCGCTTGAAAGCCGGGAGTTTCTGAAAAAATTCAATGCTGCACAGGAAGTTAAAATATCCAACCGATGTTTGAATATGGAAGAAGCTCAGAAACTCTTCCGGGCTCAAAAGGTTCACGGAATTGTTTATATCCCTTCGGACTATCACATCAGGCTGCGCAATATGGAGCAGGCAACCATATCAATTTACAACGATATGAGCAGTTTTCTCTATTATAAAGGGATGACGATGGCAACAAGCTATACAATGCTGGACGAAATGAATAAAATCCAGATTGAGAGATATAATGCCGCAGGTATTACCGGAGAGCAGGCAAAGATGATTGTGGAGGCAATTCCCAGCAATAATACTGCACTCTTTAACCCGGGAAGCGGCTTTGCAAGTTTTCTTCTTCCGGCACTGCTTATCCTCATTATTCACCAGACTCTGTTTTTTGGAATAGGAATGCTTGCTGGCACAGCGCGGGAAGAGAATAAAAGCCACTCGCAAATTCCAGAACGACTTCATGGTAAGGGCATTTACCGGGTTGTGCTTGGAAAAGCAATCGCATACTTTGTTCTTTACATTGCAATAAGCGCATATATACTTGGATTTATACCCAAATTATTCAACCTTCCGCACATAGGGAACATTTGGACTCTTTTCCATTTTATAGTTCCTTTTCTGATTGCTACGATATTCTTTTCAATGAGTGTTTCGGTGTTCATTAAAAACCGGGAGACCGGACTCATCGCATTCCTTTTCTTCACACTTATTCTTCTGTTTTTATCCGGATTCTCGTGGCCTCAGTCAAACATGCCTGTTTTCTGGAGATATTTATCCTACCTCTTTCCTTCGACGCATGGAATACAGGGTTATATAAAGATTAACTCCACCGGCGCAAATCTTGCACAAGTGAGATTTGAATACGTCTGGCTCTGGGCACAGGCAGCATTTTACTTTATTACTGCAAGTTTTACCCTTAGTTATATCGTAAAGCGGGAGAAACTTGCTAAAATTGAAGATTAAGAAAGACTAAAGCTCCCATTTAAATGAGAGTCCAAGCCCAAGCTGTTTTTCGGTCATAGAGCCAAAATCGGCTGCAGCTATAGTTGAAATTGTAAGTGGTAGTGATTTGCTTTTCCAGCTCATCTGAAGAAGAGAATATATTTGTCTGCGAACAGGATTGTTGGGATGATTGGAATAAGTTCCAAAATTCCTTGAGTATGTGAGCATCGCTTTCCATGAAATTTGTTTGGACAGATATCCTTTTGCACCTGTATGAAAGGCAGAAACACGATTGTTTTTGAATCCTGCTGTTATACCCTGGGCGTTCTTCTCGACCGGAGTAAACAGGGGCGTGCCCATGCTGTATCCGAGATGGGTAAAGCCACTACCATAAACCCCATGGTTGAAATAGTTGTCGCCGCCATACGGTAGTTTCCATTTATCAGAAATACTGCAGGGGTTTCCGCTTTGATTTTTGGAATAGAGATATTCAAGCAGGAATTCATCAATGAAAGATCCGGGAGTTTTCTTTACGTAAAAAGAATACATATTGTCCTTAAAGTTGTAAAGCATCATTCCGGAACCGTCTTCAAAGGGATGGCTTATTCTTAGTTCCATGTGATAATCTCCAACCTCTTTTTCAACTGTAAACAGATATGAACCCAGCTGATTTCCGGCCACATTCAACTTGTCCGTTTCGAGAAAATCAGAACCTCCTTTGAGTCCCAGAACATACCGGATATAGTTTTTAAGACCTCCGGGCATCTGTCCGTATTGTTGTGAGAATCCTCCCCAGAATATATATCGATTTACCTCAAAAGAGAACCTTAAAGTATTGTTTGCCAAAACCTGAACACCAAACATGCCGTGGTTTATGTGTGGGTGTCTTATTATCCGGTTATCTTCCAAAATTCCCTCGTCATATTCAGCTTTAAAACGAAACATCTTTTCTACAAAGGGTATTTGAATATATCCATTTGTAGAGAGACTGACCTTAGGATATGGCCGGTAATTCCGCGACCGCAGAATGTTCCCGTTACTTGCCGACAAGCCGCCAAGAACTTCTTCATCTGCAAAGGCTCCGGCTTTAAGCGATATGTTTCTCCATGACAGTCCGGCATAGGTTTGAATAATTTTAACATTGTCCCTGTTTTCCGAGCCGCAGAACAATAGCTCGGAACCATAGGACAGTTTTATCTTCTTCTTGTATAATAAAAAAGAGCCGGAGAGATTACCCTCTGTCACCAGTTTTAGATTAGAAGAGGTGGTGTATTTCCCCAGTTGATTGTGGGTAAACCAGAATGGAAGGGTATTTCCGCTTCCGGACAGTCCTTTCGCCTCTATGGTTGTGTTGAATGTATTTTGTTGTGAAAAAGAAAGGTGCGTGAAGAGCAAAAATATAATAAATAGTAAGGATTTTCTCATATGGTTCCGGTAAATGGGTGGCAAATGTACCCACTATAGATGCACCGAAACGCAAATTGTTTCACCGTTTTTTTACAAAATTCACGACAAACTCGTTAACGAACTGTAATTCAATTTAATAAGCTGGAATATTTTTTAGTTACTCCACTGTCACCGATTTCGCCAGGTTGCGCGGCTGGTCTACATCACGGCCTTTTGTCACGGCTATATGATAGGCTAAAAGCTGGAGAGGAATGACGGAGAGTAAAGGGTCGAGGTATTCATGCGTGTCCGGGACTTCAATGCAGAAATCTGCCAGTTTACTCACCTGAGTATCGCCTTCTGTGACAATGGCGATTACCCTTCCGTTTCTGGCTTTAATTTCCTGAATGTTGCTCACAACCTTTTCGTAAAGATTGTTTTTGGTTGCAATCACAACCACCGGCATGTCGGAATCGATTAGGGCAATAGGTCCGTGCTTCATTTCTGCAGCTGGATAACCCTCAGCGTGTATATATGATATTTCCTTAAGTTTAAGAGCACCTTCAAGTGCTGCCGGATAGCTGAATCCTCTGCCCAGATAGATGAAGTTTTTGGCGTATGTGAAGATTCTCGAAAACTTTTTAATCTTATCGCTCTTTTCGAGTATTTTCTCAATCTTATCGGGTATTTGAGAAAGTTCTGCAACAAATCCTTCAAGCTCTTTTTGGGAAATAGTCTCCTTTACCTTTGCAATAGTTAAAGCCAGCATTGCAAGAACGGTAACCTGGCCGGTAAATGCCTTTGTGGATGCAACTCCAATTTCCGGCCCCACGTGTATGTATGAACCGGAATTTGTGTTCCTTGGAATAGAGGAGCCAACGGCATTGCATATTCCGTAAATGAAGGCCCCTTTAGATCGCGAGAGCTCAACCGCGGCAAGAGTATCTGCTGTTTCACCTGATTGGGAAATAGCAATTACAATATCATCTTCGTAAATAACCGGATTGCGGTACCGGAATTCTGATGCATATTCAACCTCAACTGGAATACGGCAGAGGCTTTCAATCAGGTGCTCTCCTATGAGTGCGGCATGCCAGGAAGTACCGCAAGCCACAATAATTATCCTTCTGGCATTTTTGAATTTTTCGGTGTTGTCAAGGACTCCGGACAGAACTACATTATTCCCCTCTATATTAATCCTTCCCCTCATGCAATCACGGATAGTGCGCGGCTGTTCAAAAATTTCCTTTAACATAAAATGTTCATACTCTCCTCTCTCCAGCTGGCTTATGGTAAGTTCGAGGTGTTGTATTTTATGGCTTTTTTCGCTGTTCATAAAATCGACAACCCTAAGCTCTTTGCCCCTCTCAATTATTGCCACCTCGTTATCGTTAAGATAAACAACCTCTTTTGTGTACTCAACAATTGGAGTTGCATCAGAAGCAAGGAAAAATTCTCCCTCCCCCTGCTGAAGAGCGAGTTGAATTGCCCTGCAGAGGTCTGTATTTTCCTCTCTCTTTATAAAGTCTATGAGATGAACCAGGACTTCCGTATCGGTATTACTTCGAAACTCAAATCCCTTTTTAATCAGAGCCTCCTTCAGTACTGCGTAATTTTCGATAATGCCGTTGTGAATGAGTGCTATACTCTCCGACATTGAGAAATGAGGGTGGGCGTTCTGATAGTTTGGCTCTCCATGTGTGGCCCATCTGGTATGGGCTATGCCAATAGTTCCGGAGATATCCTTTTGCTGAGAAAATTCCTCAAGTTGCTGAACTTTCCCTTTTGCCTTATAAATGCTTAGAGTACCGGAATTATTTATGAGTGCAACACCTGCACTGTCGTAACCTCTGTATTCAAGTCTATGGAGCCCTTTAATCAGAATCGGATACGCCTCGCGCGGTCCGATATAACCCACTATACCACACATATAACTTATTAATTAGATTTTCAAGCCTTTGCTT
>JAGDMC010000240.1 GCA_017860395.1 Bacteroidota bacterium
AACATCAACATAAAATAAGGATAACGGTATATGAGGCCGTCACTTCAAATAAGACCATTACGCGCAGTTTTCGTTCATTTCAGGCCGATATAGATAGTACTCAATGATTAATGGGTGCTTTCTCCCATAACTCGACTGTGGCTGCAAGAATCAACTCAACAACCTTGAATAGTGTTTGGTTTACTCGTATGAATGCACCTAATTTTTATATGCGACAAAATGTCGCACTTTTTCTGGACAAATGAGTTTTTATCCAATAGAATTCGCGCACCTTGAGTAAGGCAGATAGGATTCGAAAGAATCGAAACCCCTTTCTAAGGCGGAGGGAGGAAAGTGACCGGTAACGCGGTAAAACAACAACAATAATCGTAAGATATTAACCTGTCATTTTTAAATGGTAGGCGTCCACATCAGAACATAAAAATAAAACCGGACGAAGCCCGCTTTACGTGGGCTTTTTTATGCCTATTGAAAATTTGAACTGCTGGTTTTGGCGGATGGCTTTCAGTCGTGGTAGTCGGCTCGCGACCCAAAGCGGTCATAGAAAAGCGGTAATCTTTATGAGTGCTTAAGATGTTTAAGCAATCAGGTAGAATAAGCTGATTTTCATAATCATTTAATTCTATTCCTGGCCTCTGTCATTTTAGGTCATTGTTGTTATCGCTTAAAATAATGATTCAGATGTAGAGTCCGCCTTATTTTGAATTTCAATCAGTTCAATTTTCTGCCTCTCTAAAGACGCAAGCTTCCGCTTTAAGCTATTTATTTCCTTGTTAATGGTTTGTAACTTATGTTTAGCTTCTTGTTTTTGAACAAAATTAACACCGTGAAGTTCTTGGACTAGAGATATGACTTCAGCTCGAAGTAGTCTGTAATATGGATTGCCATGTGCATAGTTTAGCTTGTATTGTAATTTTCCCTGTCTCATTGCTTCAAAAATTTCAGCTTCCGTAAGACCGAATTCCTTGCCAGCATTATTGTGGCTTAACGTTGCATTTAGCTCATTCCACTTAGCATCAGGCATTTTAAATCCTATTCAATTTTTATGATTAAGCATGATTTTACCCTAAAGGCACACAGGAAAGTACTTGCCTCATTGATAGTTGGTAAATTCGAGGTTGTGGCCATTCGTCAAAAACACTAAAGCCTGGCTAACCCGATAAAACCAACCCGATAAGCTACCTGTTATTAACAAACCATACAGAATAATCATCAAGGAGTTGATAATTCTTTGAATGTTCGTCGATAGCTTTCAAATCGGCTAGCGGTAAGGTAAATTTTTTGTTATCTGAGGTACGTTTTACATCAACGAGTAATCCGTAATCTTCATTAACTTCTTCGTCCAAGTTTAGTAAGTTAAACGTGTCTGTGTAAGAGGGTTGTTTCTTTTTCAGCTTCTCATACTCTGCTTCACTGCCATAACCGAAAACGTAACGTTCTTCCCAAGGAAAATCTTCAATGCCCGTAAGATGACAGGGGAACGTTAGGTTAGATTTTAGGTGGGTAAAATACCTTTCTAAAGATTCACGACTAACTTCTGGAATGTCATCTACATCAAGAAGAATCGTATCAAGTAGAATTTCGGCAATTCTTTCATCTTGTTCATTAAAATTGGACATGGCTTATCTGCAAACTATTAACTAAATTTCATTATCATATCTTTTGTTGGTCTAACTGGAAAAAAATCCCCAATGCCACTTTTTCAACACTGATTCACACATTTGATTCAACACCATTTTTATCGACTTAACAATCGCTTAAAGACATTAAACGTTATATTGAGATAAGCCGAACGATGTAAGAATGCCTGCCGGAACAAATGTAATAAAAAATATACCAGTTAGTTTAGTTATAGGTAAAACATTAGTGGTGATTAACCATTTGCCGAATATTGCTAAACCGACAATATATACTAATAAGAAAATATAGGTATTAGTGCTCATCGTTTTACCTTTGAACAAAACAAAACTAATTGCGCTGCAAAACCCTCCTAAAAGAAAAGAGGCAAAACCAAACATGATAACTAAAACCAAAACCACACCTTCTTTCGCATTGCTAGTAAAGTTAAATTAAATAATGCTTTTCAATAACCTACAAAATGAGAAGTATTAACGCAAGTAATTCAAAGAAGATAATGCCCTTGTCATCCTCATGCTCGGATTTTCCTTATTCTGCTCCTTGGGTATCGAAAATTTCTAATGCCTGCTTTACGCAGAGTGCTGCCTGCAACGGATCGAGGTCCGAGATGTCAACTCGTATATTCGCACGACCGTATGTCTTGCGAAAGTAGGTAATGTCCTTCTTGATTTCGCTCAGGTAATAGCGTTTCTCGCTAGAAGTCAGACACTTCTCGATCAGCTTCGAATCAATATCGTAGAAGACGATCCGCTTTAAAATATTTTCCGGACTGTCGCTCAGTGCCACAGTTACGCCAAAAGATTTCTTTATTGCCCGTAGATATCCTCCCATAAGGCCGCCAGGAGGCAAGGCTATGACGCTATGCTGACTATCCGGGCGCTTCAATAGATGCACGAGTGCCTTTGCTGCTTCGTCTCGGTATGAATGTATCGTTAGGAACTTGCTTTGGAGTTGCTCAACGCTAATTCCGAAAAAGTCCTCGATCTCTTCGTCGAGGTCGAAAAAGGGAACATCCAGAAGCTCGGATAATATCTTGCCGACCGTCGTCTTTCCGACGCATCCAACGCCTGTTAAAAGTATTCGCACCGATGTTGTTCCTCCATTCTCAGATTCCGACCAAGTTATTATCTGCGTGTAGATAACATCCACTATTTTAATCTTTATAGAGTCCGAAGTGTTGACGCCGGTTGAAATTTAACCGTACCTGCTGACTTTAGATTGACCATAGCCATCGCTTTTAACTATCTGAAAAAATGATGCGTTATAATTGGTTTTCTTGGTCAATCAAAATCCAGCATAAGGCCTATTAAACTGTCAAATTTCAACCGGCACCAACACCGCATTGTTTCTGGTAACAAATAA
>JAGDMC010000049.1 GCA_017860395.1 Bacteroidota bacterium
TTATAAATATTCTTCATGACTATTCTTCATTCAACATCAGTACAATAGACAGGTTTTTTCAGCAGACGATGAGGGCATTTGCCCGTGAAATAGGAAAAAACAGCTCTTATAGTGTTGAACTTGATTCTGATATGGTATTGTTTCAGGCCACCGACCAAATGATGCAGGACCTGGGAAAAGAGGAAAATGAAGGACTTCTGGACTGGCTGCTGAATCTCTCATACGAAAGCATAGAGAAAGGAGAGAACTGGGATACAAGAAAAGGAATAAATGCACTTGCCGGGCAATTGTTTAAGGAGGCATACAAACTGGCGAAAAAGGAGGCAGGAGAATCCCTTACAAACAGGAGTGAGATAGCCGGTTACAGAGACATGCTTAAAAAGATTGTTTCGTCTTTCGAAGATCGTTTGCGGGCATACGGGAAAGAAGGAGTTGCGATAATTAAGGAGTCCGGTTTGAATGAGGAAGATTTTAGCGGAGGGGCAAAATCCTGGGCGAAAAAATTTGGAAAACTCGCGGCCGGCGACACAGATTCTCCAACAAAGACATTTGTTGAAATGTATGATAGTACAGAAGGGTGGATATCAAAATTAAATCTTAAAAAGAACCCTTATCTGGCCGCACTTGTCCAAAAAGCACATGACAATGGTTTGCGGGATTTAATCGGAAAAATAATTGACTTTGAGGATGAGAGAATAAACTATAAAACTGCTCAGGCAATCTATTCCAATATTTATTCTCTGGGCATTCTTGCCGATATCGAGAAATTCATAAGAGATTATTCTAAGGAGAACGGATTGGTACTGCTCTCGGAAACTACCGAGCTGCTTAACCGGATAATTGACGGAAGTGACACTCCGTTTATTTACGAGAAGATAGGCAGCCGGCTGGACCATTTTATGCTCGATGAATTTCAGGATACTTCAGTTATGCAGTGGCAAAATTTTAAACCGCTCATAGAGAACAGTCTTGCATCCGGAAACGACAACCTTATTGTAGGAGACGTTAAACAGAGCATATACCGGTGGAGGGGATCGGACTGGGGAATTTTGGGTAAAACCATTTATGACGATTTTGACAACGAGAGGATAGACGAAAAAGGCCTTAACGACAACTGGCGCTCATGCAGCAACATTATTGATTTTAATAATGAATTCTTTCCGTTTGCTGCAGAGATGTGCGATTTATTAGTTGGTGGAGAGGGAGAAGACCGCATTTCTGTAAAAGAGATTTATTCAGAAGTATTACAAAATATTCCGGAAAACAGAGAGACTAAACCGGGGTACCTCGAACTGAAATTTTTCCCTAAAACCGGAACTGATGAGGAAAAATGGAAAGAGAGCGCCTTGTCTCAGATTCATATTAAAATTGATGCACTCAGGGCTAAGGGAAGAAAACTGAGGGATATCGCCATACTCGTAAGAACAAATACAGAAGGGGCAATTGTTGCGGAGGACCTCATTTCCAAAGGATATAAAGTAATTTCGGGAGAATCGCTTTTTTTGAAATCCTCGCAAAGCGTATCCACAATTGTTTCGCTGCTTCGTTACTATAACAAACCCGACGATTCAATCAACAATACGATAGCGGAATTTGAGGGCATTACCCTGGAGTCAAATCCGAGGATAGCGAGGCTTCCTTTATATGAAATGTGCGAAGAACTGGCAGGAATGCTGGGCGAAGGGGTGAGAACATCAGAATCTGTTTACATACTCTCTTTTCTGGACCTTGTGCTTGATTTTGTCAAAAATAAGAGAGCCGATATCTCATCTTTTCTTGACTGGTGGGACGAAAAAGGGTTTAAGGCTTCAGTTGCTGCGCCGGAGGGTCAGGATGCTGTTCGCATAATGACCATTCACAAATCAAAAGGGCTGGGAATTAAATCGGTAATTATACCGTTTCTCACATGCTCTTTCAAGAAAAGCTCCGGTGACATAATGTGGTGCAAACCTTTAACTGAGCCATTTAATGCTATGCCGCTTGTTCCGGTTAAGTACAGCAGCGAGCTTGCAAAAACCATTTTTGCTCCGGAATATGAGGCGGAGTATACGAGAAACATTATAGACAACCTCAATATTGCATACGTTGCGTTTACCAGAGCCAGGGAAGAGCTCATCATTTTTGCCGAAGAATACTCCGGAAAAACTATCTCCTCGGTTTCAAATATTTTATTTGAAAAATTCTCATCCTCCCTTAATGAAGAATACACATATATTTCCGGTGAATTAATACCGGTAATTGAAGAAGAGACTCAATTTTCAGGAGAAATTCAAATCCCTGCCTTTCGGTCGGCAGATGCCGGAGAGAGGTTACGGTTATCACTCAAATCCGGAGATTTTTTTGAGAAAGAGAAGAGTGCAAGAACCAAAGGAATCATTATCCATGATATTCTTTCAAGAATTTATTCAATTGAAGACATTATCCCTTCCGTAAAAGAGGCAGTCGCTGCCGGAGAATTATCCGAAACAGAGGAGAATGAAGTTGTAGCAACACTTGCACGCCTTATCAGCAGTGTATCGGACAGATATTGGTTCGAGGGCAAAAACGGAGTTTTCAACGAACTTGAAATTATTGAGCCGGGAGGAGAGGTGAGCAGGCCGGACAGGGTTTTAATTGGCGGTGAGTGTGCCGTAATTGATTTTAAAACCGGCAAACTCAGGCCCAAATCACATGTATATCAAATTGAATCATATACTGCTTTATTAAAGCAAATGGGGTACACCTCCGTAAAAGGCTACATCTGGTATCTGGACGAGAATGAAATAACGGAAGTTATATAATATTTTCCTTAATAAATCTAATACAGGTGTCGTAGGTTGCATCTTTAACCAGAACAGTTTTATCTGCATCAAGAATATAAAAAGACGGAGCGGATCTCCTGTCGTATATCGAGTTGTTTATAACAGAATTCTTTGAGTCAAAACCAACGATCCAATCCTTTGACATGTTTTTTAGGTGACTGCTCCACAGAGCTCTGTTATCCCCGGTATATAATGCCACTACTTTAATTTTATTTCCTGCCTCTTTGAGTACATTGGAACTCTTCATCATCTCTATGGCAATATTGCAGTTCTGACAGTCCGGTTCGTAAAATAGAAACAGGATAAAAGGCGATTTTACACTGTAAAGAGATGTGTTTTTTCCGTCGGAAGTTACAAATTCCACATTTGCAGCCTTGGTATTTACTCTGTTTTTAACGAGCATATTGAGCTGGAATGAGAGTTTTTCCTTTATCTCAAAAGGGAGAGAACCGCTTTTAAGTACTTCCTCTACAAAAGCAATATACAACTCGTCATTTTTATACATTGAGTTTGGATCGTAAAGGCTCTCTTCAAATACTGCTAAAAAATATTTAATAACATTTATCTGCGAGGCCATTACTTTCTTCGTCAGAATAAGAACCGACTCTTTGGATTCTGTATAGCCGGAAACTACAAGCAAGTCGAGATATTCGCGAAAAGGTTCCCGGATATATATAGGGTTTGCAGTGAAAGAAGTGTCTTTAAGATTGAGATTATCCCAAAAATGGACCAGAAGAAATTTTCTTCTCAGCTCATTATCAGTTATTACCGATGGAATTTCTACCCTTTTGTAATCTTTGGAGGCAACTGCTGCTTCATTCGGGCTGCTCTCCGGATTGCTTTTTGTTCTCTCTTTGCATGAAAATACAACAGATGCAAGCAAAACAACAAAAAGGAGACGGAAAGTATTTTTAATGAAATAATTCATAAATGCATAATTAAGTGTTCAAATTTAGTAAAACTTGTTCAGGAGTTTATTGTTATTTAAGTATATTTAACAAATGAGAAATTAATTCAGGTATGAGAAAATCGGATATAGGCCTTATAGGATTGGGCGTAATGGGTGAAAACCTGGTACTCAATATGGAGAGCAAAGGCTTTAAGGTTTCTGTCTATGACAGGACAAAAAAGGTAATTGATAAGTTTATTAACGGCCGGGCAGCAGGCAAAAATATCAGCGGATTAGAAACAATAGGAGAACTTGCAGATTCCCTCACTGCGCCAAGGAAGGTTATGATGATGGTGAGAGCAGGAGATCCTGTCGATATGATAATTGAACAGCTTATTCCGGTGCTTTCCCCCGGAGATATAATTATTGACGGCGGTAACTCAAATTATGCCGATACAGAAAGACGGGTTAAGTATGCAGAATCAAAAAACCTCCTTTATGTTGGTACAGGCGTGTCAGGCGGAGAGAAAGGTGCCCTGCAGGGGCCGTCAATTATGCCCGGCGGGTCGTTTGATGCATGGGAACACATTAAGCCGGTCTTTACAACAATAGCGGCTAAGGCCGAAGATGGAACCCCGTGCTGCGAGTGGATTGGCGGAGGCGGAGCCGGTCACTATGTAAAAATGGTTCATAACGGAATAGAATACGGCGATATGCAACTCATTTCGGAAGCCTATGCTGTTATGAAAAAGATGATTAACCTTTCCAACGAAGAAATTGCAAATATCTTTGATGATTGGAACAAAGGAAAGCTTCAGAGTTATCTTGTGGAAATTACTGCGGATATAATGCGGTACAAGGACAAGGACGGGAATTTCCTTATTGATAAAATACTTGATACGGCAGGTCAGAAAGGAACCGGCAAATGGTCCGTTAACAGTGCCATGGATATGGGCATACCTCTTAACCTCATTGCTGTTGCCGTGTTTGAGAGGTCTCTTTCTGCCCGTAAAGATCTCAGGGCAGACGCCTCAAAAATGTATCACCCTCTTGCCGATCCATTTTCCACACCGGATTTAAAGGAGATACATGATTCACTTTATGCTTCAAAATTAATATCTTATGCTCAGGGTTTCGATTTAATGCATCAGGCTTCAATTGAATATGACTGGAATTTGAACCTTTCGTCTGTTGCAAAAATATGGCGAAACGGATGCATAATCCGCTCCGGATTCTTAAATCGTATCTCGGAAGCGTTTGAAGAGAGGCATGACCTCCAGTCTCTTTTACTTTCAAAATACTTCGTAAATGAGATAAATGAAGCGTTGCCAAAATGGAAATCGCTCATATCAAAAGCCGTTATAGCGGAGATTTCGCTACCTGCTTTTTCTTCGGCTATAAATTACTTCTTTTCCTTCTCAACAGATAAATCTCCTGCATCTCTCATTCAGGCTCAACGGGATTATTTTGGAGCTCACACATTTGAGAGGACAGACAGGCTAAGAGGTGAATTCTTTCACGAAAACTGGACAGGAGAGGGGGGAGATACTGCATCGGGGTCATATAACGTATAAATATTTGGTGAAAAGATATGAAAAGCAGCATAATGGTCATATTCGGAGGATCGGGAGACCTTACAAAAAGGAAACTGATGCCTTCTCTCTTCAATCTCTTCAAAAAGGGCAGATTAACAGATGATTTTAAAATTCTGGCAGCGGGCAGAACAGAAAATAATAATGAAACATTCAGAGCGTCTATAAACGAGAGCCTTAAATTGTTTTTGCCTAATGAGGAGCAGAATGAAACTCAAATCGAAAGGTTTCTTTCAATTATTTTCTATCACTCAATGGATCCTTCAAATATGAATGATTACGATTCTCTGAAGGATAAATTGTGGGATATTGCCGGTAAAAAAGGAGATTACTTATACTATCTTGCGACTCCGCCGTCATTATATGAAATAATTCCGCTCTGTCTCAAAAGCGTGGGTATTAATACGAAAAACAGCCGTGTTATTGTTGAGAAGCCATTTGGTTACGACCTGGAATCGGCCAAAAGAGTAAATTCAATTTTGAAAGAGTCATTTGAGGAAAATCAGATTTACAGAATAGACCATTTTCTGGGAAAGGAAACTGTACAGAATATACTTGCATTCCGCTTTGCCAATGGCATTTTCGAACCTCTCTGGAATAGAAACTATATAGAAAGAGTTGAAATAACGGCAGTGGAAAATCTGGGAATAGGGGACAGGGGGCGGTTTTATGATTCCACCGGTGCTCTGAGGGATATGGTGCAAAATCACCTTATTCAGCTTCTGGCGCTTGTGGCCATGGAGCCTCCGGTCGCATTTAATGAAAGCGAATTCAGGAATGAAGTTGTGAAAGTCTACAAATCGCTTGCTCCAATAAAACCCGAAGATATTCCTTCAAGAGTTGTAAGAGGACAATATATTGCTTCCGAAAGAGATGGGGGAAGAAAGATAAAAGGATACAGAGAAGAGAAGAATGTTCATCCGGATTCACATACCGAAACATTTCTCGCGTTAAAGCTTTTTGTATCCAACTGGAGGTGGGATGGCGTTCCGTTCTATATAAGAACAGGAAAGCAAATGCCCACAAAAGTTTCTGAAATTGTTGTTTATTTCCGGCCTACCCCGCACAAACTTTTTAGCAGCAGGCAGGAATGTCCGGAACAGAATCAACTTATAATCAGAATACAGCCAAATGAGGGTGCTGTCCTTAAATTCGACATTAAAGTTCCCGGCAGCGGATTTGATGTTAAGCAGGTTCCAATGGAGTTTACATATGACAAACTTGGAGGGCTTCCATCCGAAGACGCCTATTCCAAACTTATTGAAGACTGCATGAACGGAGAGTCTGTACTGTTTACAAGAAGCGATGCCGTTGAAGCAAGCTGGGCATTTTTTGATCCCATTATTGAAATGTGGAAAAATTCGAAAAACATTCCTCTTTACGGATATCCAGCAGGTACATGGGGGCCGCTGGAGAGCAATGCTATAATTGAAGGGGGAAAAAACTGGACAAATCCATGTAAGAATTTAATTGATACCGATTTATACTGCGAATTGTAAATTAGAAGATATGAACCCTTCAGAAAAACTCACAAGTCTTCTCATTCAGGCAATTAAAAAGAAAATTGCTGCAAAACCAAATAGCCGTTTTCTTCTTGCCATTTCCGGAGGAACAAGTCCGTTGTCTCTGTTCCGGCTGTGGACAGGAAAATACCGTAATAAAATTGACTGGAACAGCATTGAACTTTTTTGGGTAGACGAAAGGTGCGTTCCCCCCGAGGATTCTGAAAGTAATTATGGAGTTGCAAAAAAAATGCTTCTTGACAACGTTCCTCTCCCGGAGACCTGCGTACACAGGATAAAAGGAGAAGAGGACCCGTTTGCAGAAGCAGGCAGATACAGCAAAGTTGTCCGGGATTTATTGAAAGGATCGGCAGGATTTGATTTGGTTATACTTGGAATCGGTTCCGATGGCCATACCTCATCAATTTTTCCGGGTCAGATACACTTGCTTAATACAGATAAAATATATGAAGAGTCTGTAAATCCATACTCAGGACAGAAAAGAATAGCTCTTACATCTAAAGGAATTTTAAATTCTGCAAATCTGTATTTTTTCATTTCCGGCCCGGAAAAAGAAAAAATTATCTCAGTAATATCTGATAATTATGGCAATCCTATGTATCCTGCAGGATATATTATGAAAGAAGCCTCTAATCCAATGATATTTTGGGAAAATGCTGGTGTTGAGTCTTTTATTATTCATGGAATTATAAATAAAATGCAGAATGTTCAAATTGTCAGTTCGTAACTATTAGTTGTGGCAATTGTAAAAATTTAATATTATATTTGCTTTTAAGAAATCCGAACAATGGAAAATTCCGGCGCATTAATAGCAGAAGAGTTGGATGATAGCAGAAAAACACTTGCTACAATCATTGGCGTATTGCCCGGATTTGTATACCGGTGCAAGAATGACAAGGACTGGACAATGATTTTCGTTAGCAACCAGTGTCTGGATGTTACCGGATATACACCGGATGAACTTAAATTCAATAAGGTAATTTCCTTTAACGAAGTAATTGCCGAAGAGTACCGCTCATATTTATATTCAAGATGGAAAGCATTGCTAAAGGTAGACGGCATGCTTAAAGAAGAATACAAAATTGTCAGAAAGGACGGGAAAACAAGATGGGTACTTGAGCAGGGTAAAGGAGTCTTTGACGAAAAAGGGAAACTTCTGTATCTGGACGGATATATTACCGACATAACAACAAGAAAAGAGGCCGAAGAGCGCCTTGTTCAGAAAAACATAGAACTTCATATTGCCAAAGAAAGGGCAGAAGACAGCAACAAGCTTAAAACAGCTTTCCTTGCCAACCTTTCACATGAGATACGGACCCCAATGAATGCTATCCTTGGTTTTTCCGATTTGCTAAAGGAAGAAGATCTACAGTCCGAGCAGAGAGATAATTATGTGGAAATTATAAATACCAGCGGCAATCACCTGCTTTCTCTTATAAATGACATAATTGAAATGTCCAAGATTGAAACAGGGCAAATTTCTCCAAATCTGGAAGAGGTAGATGTAAATCTTCTTATGGGTGTTGTGGAGAAAAGTCTTTCAACAACAATCCCTT
>JAGDMC010000241.1 GCA_017860395.1 Bacteroidota bacterium
TTATTCAGTTTAACGATACTTAACTGTATCGGATATACTCTGTAATAGAATTTTCCACTACTCCAGCTATAACCGTAATTAAGTGAAATAAGGTTTCTTGTGAATTCCGGCCTGTTTTGATAATTGTAGCTCACTGTTATATCTGTACGGGGAACTGAAGATTTAAATATTCTGTCCGGAAGCAAAAGAAAATTTGGAGTTGAAATCCCAACCGATACTCCCAGTTCGGATGACTTTACAGGATCATTGAACTTAAATTGGAAATTTCCCATGAATCCCAGATTAAGCCATTCTCCCCCCCTGAAAATATTTTTGTGATAGTAAGAAATTGCAGGGGAGATACCAAGTAACCCATTTGAATTGCTGGATGCTTCAACATTGATTTTGTAGCCTTGCATTTTAGATGGGGTGAGCCTTATTACACAATCAACCTCCCTTTTTGCAGACGTATCTGTACTCTCCTTTTGAACTTCGTCAAACTGAATGTTTACACCGGAGAAAAGTCTTAATGACACTAAACGGTCATAGCTCTTGGTTACAAGACTTTCATTATAAATACTTCCGGGGACAATACGGTTCATCTTGTCAATAACAGAGGGCTTAATTATTGGTTTTGCCGGAGATAAAATTTTAAGCCCTTTAAAATCAATCGTATCATTTAATATAATCTTATCGGATTCAATGCTGGTTGGGTCATATGATGGAAAAACAGTAATGTTCCTTATGTAATATTTTTCATGATTACGGGCATCTTCCGGATTTTCATTCCGTGTAAAATTCTCTATCTTCATAACAAGAGTAGCATCGGCGTCTTTCCTGAGAGTATCCGCTTCAAAGAAAAAATAGTTTTTTGAGAAATTGTAATATCCGGCATCTCTTAACAAAGATGTAATCCTGATACTCTCTTCTTCAAGAAGCTGTTCAGAAAGATATTTGCCCGGTCTGACAAGACTCTTTAAAGTATCTTTCATTACAAATTCATTAATGAGAGAATCTTTAATCTGATATGAAATTTTTGATATTTTATACCTGTTGCCAAGCCAGACATAATAATTTACATATGCCTTCTTTCCATTAAACGTAACACTGTCTTTCACTATTGAATTGAAATATCCTATAGATTTCAGATGGGCTTTGATATTGTCATCGCTTTTCTTTACCAGCGTACTGTCAAATACAACAGGTGCCTGCCCCAGTTTAGATACAAACCGGTCCCATCCGTTACCTTTTCCGTTGCTCCAGTTGTAAATACTTAAAAACGGGTTCCATCCGAAGAGAAATTCACTGTTAGGTTTCTGCCTTACATACGGCAACAGCTCTACCTCTTTTATTTTAGTAGAGTTTACAACAGTTATCTTATTCTTTCTCAATCTGTACTCTCCATCGGGAATTACCTTTACCGTGCTGCATGACACGGCAAGAAACAGTATAAATAAAACTACCGGGGGTACAATGAAAAAAAGTCTTTTCATCTGGGTTTTCAATTTTATACAAAAATAACTTTAAAATCTATTTTTTTTGGAATATATACGTAAAAAAAGAAATATATTTGCAGCCTACTATAAATCCGACTCACTTACATTGTTGGTTTTTTACCAAACTAACTTAGTTACATTGTCAAATGAAAAATAAATACATCGACTTAATTGAACAATCTTTTGAATTTCCGCAAGATGAATTTCGTGTCGAAGACGGAGAAATGATGTTCCACAATATTCCTGTAATGGACCTTATCGAACAATACGGGACTCCACTGAAAATTACTTATCTGCCAAAAATCTCATCCCAGATTCAGCGTGCCAAGAGGATGTTTAACGTAGCTATGGCAAAGGTAGATTATAACGGTGATTACCATTACTGCTACTGCACAAAAAGTTCTCATTTCTCTTTTGTTATGGAGGAAGCCCTTAAAAATGACATTCATATTGAAACGTCATCTGCTTTTGACCTTAATCTCATTGAGTCGCTTTTTGAACAAAACGTGGTAACAAAAGAGCTTTATATTATTTGTAACGGATATAAAAAAGATGTTTATATAGAAAATATAGCTAACCTTTTGAATAACGGATGGCATAATACAATTCCTGTTATAGATAATATGAGTGAGTTCGATCAGCTGGACGAGTATATTATCGAACCATGCAAAATTGGTATACGCATTGCTGCAGAAGAGGAACCGAAATTTGAATTTTACACATCCAGGCTTGGAATCAGATACAGCGACATTATCCCTTTTTATGAGGAAAAAATAAAAGGGAATAAGAAATTCACGCTAAAAATGCTTCACTTTTTCATTAACACTGGTATAAGAGACAATGCCTATTATTGGAATGAGCTGAGCAAGTGCGTATCTGTTTACTGCGATTTGAAAGGAATGTGTCCGGAACTGGATTCTCTGAATATCGGCGGCGGATTCCCTATAAAGAATTCTCTTGCTTTTGATTATGATTATGAATACATGGCAGAGGAGGTTATTGCTCAGATAAAAAGCATTTGTCAGCAGAGAGGTGTTGCCGAACCAAACATTTTTACTGAATTCGGCAGCTTTACTGTTGGTGAAAGCGGAGCGACAATATATCAGGTTATGGGACAAAAACAGCAGAACGACAGAGAGAGATGGTATATGGTTGACAGCTCATTTATGACAACTCTTCCTGATACATGGGGGATTAAAC
Source organism: Bacteroidota bacterium (assembly GCA_017860395.1). Lineage (GTDB taxonomy): Bacteria > Bacteroidota > Bacteroidia > Bacteroidales > UBA932 > Bact-08. The sequence goes on from JAGDMC010000241.1 coordinate 2,676, forward strand.
AGCGTTTCATACTTCTTCCTATCAATAAATGGAACGATGAGTATCAGAGAGTCTTTCTAGGAGGCCTCACCTGTGACAGTCAGGATTACTACAATGCCGAAGCACACGCCAATGCAATATTCCTACCTACGATTAACGGCAGTGAAGAGCCTCTGTATATAGGATTCTTCCATACTGGTGCCTATCAGGAATCTATTGCCGGTTTTGGCGGAATACAGCACTGCCTTCAGCCTGCGCCAAAGCATATTATCATAGACCTTGACGAGAACGGTGAGTATTATACAAGACTATTCAGTAAAGAGCAGACATATAAATCA
>JAGDMC010000050.1 GCA_017860395.1 Bacteroidota bacterium
TTTAATCTTCTCAAACACGCCTGTACCAGTTAATGAAGAAATCAGGTTCTCTTCAAACTCATGTATTGATTTAAGAGGGATATCTTTCAATAACTCGTGTGTACCGCAATAAAGGACAGCAATCTGCTGCTCAACCGGCATTGTCATATGTTCGTGCTGTATCAGAAGCTGGGTGTTTTTTTGCCCTTTGTCAATGACCCGGGCAGTAATCTTGTCCAAATCTCCGCCAAACTTTGTGAAAGATTCCAGTTCGCGATACTGGGCCTGATCAATTTTCAATGTTCCGGCAACCGTTTTCATTGCTTTAAGCTGAGCGTGCCCGCCAACCCTTGAAACAGAAATACCCACATTAATAGCAGGGCGTATACCCTGATTGTAGAGGCTCGTTTCAAGAAAAATCTGCCCGTCGGTTATTGAGATAACATTGGTGGGAATATATGCAGATACGTCACCGGCCTGAGTTTCTATAATCGGAAGTGCAGTGAGTGAACCGCCTGCCTTTACTTTTCCCTTGAGGGTGTCGGGTAAATTATTCATCTGAGATGCAACATTCTCCTGATTGATAATTTTTGCAGCTCTTTCCAGTAATCTTGAATGGAGATAAAAAATATCTCCCGGATATGCTTCTCTGCCGGATGGCCTTCTAAGAATAAGCGAAAGTTCCCGATATGCAACCGCATGTTTAGACAAATCATCATACACAATGAGAGCATCTTTGCCGGTATCCCTGAAATATTCTCCAATTGCAGCTCCGGTAAAGGGGGCGAAATATTGCATTGCTGCTGCTTCTCCGGCAGTAGCCGATACAATAATAGTATATTCAAGAGCTCCTTTCTCCTTTAGCAGGTTCACAATTGAAGCAACTGTGGAACCCTTTTGTCCAATAGCGACATAGATGCAATAGACAGGTTTGCCTGCTTTGAATTCTTCTAACTGATTGAGAATTGTATCAATTGCAATGGTGGTTTTTCCGGTTTGTCTGTCACCGATAATCAATTCCCTTTGTCCTTTCCCGATAGGAATCATTGCATCAATTGCCTTAATACCTGTTTGCAGAGGCTGGTTCACAGGTTGCCGGAAAATTACTCCCGGAGCTTTTCGCTCCAGAGGCATCTCTGTTACCTCTCCTTTAATCATTCCCAAGCCGTCGAGAGGCTCTCCAACGGGGTTGATAACCCTTCCCAGCATACCCATTCCCACATTGATGGATGCAATTTTTCCAGTGCGTTTTACCCTGTCTCCCTCTTTAACCAGATTTGAAGCACCAAGTAATACAACGCCAACATTATCCTCTTCCAGATTCATAACTACTGCTTCCATTCCATTGTCGAACCTTAATAGTTCATTGGCTTCGGCATTGAATAAACCATATATTCTGGCAACACCGTCACTAACCTGAAGCACAGTACCTACCTCTTCGTATTCCAGTTTTGTCCCTATTCCTCTGAGTTGCATCATAAGCAAATCAGATACTTCGCTTGCCTTAATATTTTCGGACATATGTGTTGTTCTGTTTATTAAAAAAATTAATTCGCATTTTCAGATGTAAGTTCTCTTTTTATTGTCTCCAGCTGGGTCGATAGACTGGCATCCAAGCGTTTGTAGTTCATCTCAAAGATAAACCCTCCAATAATATTTGAATTTACAACATTGTTTACCTTAACAGATCCCCCTGTGTTATTTGAAACAAGGGTTTTTACACTGTCAATAACCTCTTCTGATGCAGGCTGTGCGGTAGTGAGCCTGCATATTGTCACATTCTTATATTCATTATAAAAACTAATGAACATAAGTGCGATGGAATGCAGCAGGTCCTCTCTGTTTTGTTTCAGGATAAGTGAAAGAAAACGCTTAAGTTCATCCGGTATTGTCCCGCCGCAGGCAGTTTCAATTAATCCGATTTTTTTATCGTCGGACAGGATAGGAATAATTAGAGCATTTCTGAATTCTTTTACTTCAAGATAACTCTCGCATAAAATGCTCATGCTTTTATACACAGCATCCTCAACACCCTTTTCAACTGAAAAGGATAGAAGAGCCCGGGCATATCTTTTAGCTATTATTCCTCTGTTCATTTTTGTTAAGACTTAAATGGAGAAGACTCGTTCAAAAGTTTATTAATCAATTGCATCTGAGCAGGCGATTCCTTCAGTTCGTTACGTACGAGTTTTTCAGCTATATCTACAGCCAAAAGAGCAATCTGGCTACGGATATCCCTTATTGCACTGTCCTTTTCATTTTGAATTTCCACACGTACGCTCTCAATCTGTTTTCTTGTAATTTCCCGCGCCTCGTCGTTTGCAGTTTTAATAATTGAATTCTTAAGTTTGTTTGCTTCCCGGATAATAATCATTTGTTCCTCTCTTGCGCTGGCAATAATTGCTTCGCTCTCGGATTTAATGTTATCCAGCATTGCTTTTGCAGTGTTTGCATCATCAAGAGATTTCTGAATGAAGGATCTTCGCTCATCCACGCTTTTTAAAATAACAGGGAATCCATATCTGGCAACAATAAAAAATACAATGCCAAATGATAAACACATCCAGAACAACAATCCGGATTCAGGAACTAATAATGACATAGAATAAAAATTAAAGATTAAGTGCAAGGAAACAAACTACAATTGCAAATAACGCAGCACCTTCTACGAGGGCTGCTATTATAATCATATTCATTCTTATCTCGTTTGCAGCTTCTGGCTGCCTCCCGATTGCCTCCATTGCAGAGGCTCCAATTCTACCAATACCTATTCCGGCACCAATTGCAGCCAGACCTGCTCCGATTGCAGCACCCATAGTTCCGATATGAATTTGGGTAGCTGCTGCTTGTAATAAAGTTAATAGGGCCATAATTCAAATGTTTTATCGTTAATATATATTTATAATTCAAAATCAGTTAATTGCTTGCTTGCGAACCCTTGAAAGGCCAATGAATACTGCAGACAAAAGCGTGAAAACATAAGCCTGTATATATGCAACAATAAGCTCAACAAAAAGCATAAAAACGGTGAGCAATATCGAAAGAGCAGACATGCCAATATTTGTGGCGGTACCCATCGCGACAGTAACAAATACAAGCGAGGTGAGACTTAGTATAATAGTATGGCCCGCCATAATATTGGCAAACAGACGAATCATCAGAGCAAAAGGTTTTGTGAAAACGCCGAATATTTCAATCGCGGGCATCAGCGGTAATGGAAATTTCATCCAGGATGGAACATCCGGCCACAAAATTTCTTTCCAGTACTCTTTTGTGCCGGAAAAACTTATTGCAGCAAAAGTACAAAGTGCCAAAACAAGTGTTACTGCAATATTCCCGGTTGTATTTGCTCCTCCCGGGAAAAAAGGGATAAGTCCCATAAAGTTATTAATGAGAATAAAGAAGAATACAGTTAAAAGGTATGGTGCATATTTTTCGTACCCCTTTCCAATCGCACTCTTTATTACATTGTCATTAATATCCATAATGAAAATCTCCATTGCACCAACAAATCCTTTTGGAGCCCTTTGCCGGCCTCCCTTGTACCATCTTGTGGCGGAAAGAATTATAATCAGAAGAATCGTGCAATTAATGATAAGGGCAAAGCTGTTCTTCGTTATAGATAGATCAACAGGACGGCTCACTTTTCCGGAAGCAGTAGTGTAAACTATTTTATTGGCATATTCTCCTTTTTCAGATATTCTGTATCCTTTATATGAAGCTCCTTCTCTCAATCGGGAAGAGATGAAAATGCTGATGCCGTTTTCTTTGTCAATTAAGATTACAGGAAGTGGAACGGATATTTCTGTCTCACCAACAGAGGTTATATGCCACTCATAAGAATCGCCTATATGTGAATAGATGAGGCTTTTAACATCAAATTCCTCCGCTGCAAACAGATTCCCGGCATTGAAAACCGATAGTATGAAAAGCAGAAAATATATTTTTAATCTTTTTTGCATTTGGCTACTCTCTCTCTTTCAAACCTGGTGAATAAATATGTTTCAGTAATAATATAGAAAAAGTAAAACCCCGCGGTAGTTATAGAAAATTCGTATTCAAAATCTTCATAAGTTATTATAAATAAGAGGGTTGCGCCTATTGTAAGCAAAAATTTAAACCCTCTAAATATCATATATACTTTGGTAGTTTTTTGGGGATTGTTTTTACGATAATATAAAAGGGCGCAGAAGAGAATCGTTCCAAGAATAGAAAAATAACCTGGAATAACAGGGTATAGCGAAAAATAGTGCATTGGAAAATATTCATAAAGAACAAGACCCACAGCTATTCCAACAACCGGATAAAAAAGCAATAAAGAAATTATCAGCTTAAGTATAAATTTATTCATTATGGCAAATTTTATTCAGCACAAACCTTTACTACGTTCTTTTTAATACTTACAAAACCTCCGTTAATACCTACGGAAAATTCTTCTCCATTTTCCGAAACGATGTATTTAACTATCCCGGATCTGAGCGAAGAAATCAATGGGGCATGACCTTTCAGAACCGAAAAGTTTCCGATTGTTCCGGGAAGATTCACTGAGTCCACCTCTCCTTTAAAAATTGTCTTATCGGGTAGTAAAATTATTAATTCCATTAATGGTACTTATTTTGAACTGTGGAGTATCTTCTCGCCTTTTGCAATTGCTTCGTCAATAGTCCCTACGTTAAGGAAGGCCTGTTCCGGCAGATAGTCGGTTTCGCCGTTGAGAATCATCCGGAATCCCCGGATTGTCTCTTCTATGGGAACCATCGCTCCCTTTACCCCGGTAAACTGTTCTGCAACAGAGAATGGCTGGGAGAGAAAACGCTGAACCCTCCGCGCTCTGTTTACTGTGATTTTGTCTTCGTCCGAAAGCTCGTCCATCCCAAGGATAGAAATGATATCCTGAAGCTCTTTATTTCTTTGCAGGATCTGTTTTACATCCTGTGCTGTATCATAATGTTCTTTTCCTACAATGCTTGCGTCAAGAATTCTGGATGATGATTCCAAAGGGTCAACGGCAGGGTATATCCCCAGTTCGGCAATTTTTCTGCTAAGAACGGTTGTTGCATCCAGGTGGGCAAACGTGGTTGACGGTGCCGGGTCTGTGAGGTCATCTGCCGGAACATAAACGGCCTGAATTGATGTAATAGAGCCTTTTTTTGTAGAAGCTATCCTTTCCTGCATTATTCCCATTTCAGTTGCCAGAGTTGGCTGATAACCAACAGCAGACGGCATCCTCCCCAGAAGGGCAGACACTTCAGAGCCGGCCTGAGTAAACCTGAAAATATTATCGATAAAAAACAGTATGTCTTTAACTTCGGTACCTTCATCCCTGAAAGATTCCGCAACAGAAAGCCCGGCAAGGGCAACACATGAACGTGCTCCGGGAGGTTCATCCATCTGCCCGAAAACCAGAGTAGCCTGTGATTTTGCCAATTCATCCCTGTCTACCTTGCTCAAATCCCATTCTCCTTCTGCCATGCTTTTAAGAAATTCCTTTCCATACCGGATTACTCCGGATTCTATCATCTCCCTTAACAAATCATTCCCTTCACGAGTTCTCTCCCCAACACCTGCAAATACGGAATAGCCGTTATGTACTTTAGCAACATTACGGATGAGTTCCATTATAATAACTGTTTTACCAACACCGGCACCCCCAAACAATCCTACTTTTCCACCTTTTGAATATGGCTCCAAAAGGTCAATAACTTTAATCCCTGTATATAAAACTTCGCTTGAAGTAATTAAATCCTCAAATTTTGGAGGGTTCTGGTGGATAGGGTAGGCCCCTTTCATATCAAGCTGGCCAAGGTCATCGATAGCTCCGCCAACAACATTCATCAGCCTGCCTTTGATTTGATTTCCAATAGGAACGAGAATTGGTGAACCCATTGATATAGCTTCCATTCCGCGTCTCAACCCGTCGGTAGAATCCATTGCCACTGTCCTAACAGTATTTTCTCCGATGTGTTGCTGAACTTCCAGAATCAGGTCTTTCCCGGAAGAGCGGGGTATTCTTATGGCATCGTGAATACCGGGAAGATTGACTTTTTTATCTGTAACGGTCGGCTCGAAGCTTACATCTACCACAGGTCCAATGACTTGAGATATCTTGCCTGCCAATTGTGACTCCATATAAAATTTAGCTTAAAGATTTGCACAAGTTAAGAAAAAACATTTCATGCCCGACAATAAGCCAGGCAAACATTTACTTAACTACACAAAGTTAGTGAAAATGCATAAAAAAATGTCTTAAATTTTACTTTAAGACATTTTATGTTTAAAAATCAGCGATTTAATTTATTTGTTGGCTGATTTCTGTAATTTGTCGAAATACATGGCAAAAGAGCGATAAAGGAAGTGCGTCCATTTACCAAAAGGAACAATAATCAGTGCCCACTGAGCCAGAATAGTCAAATGGAACAGATAGAGCCAGAAATTGCTCTCAATTATATTAAAATCTATAAATAGTCTTACTAAAAAGGCTGTCACACCCATTAGGAAAAGCCATATTACAAAGAACCAGTCGGACGGACGCGAGTGTTTGCTCACCTCTTTGCTCTTTTTAATTCTTCCTGATACGAAATCGAATGTCACAATGAAAACAATTGCACTCACCAGATAACCCAGGATTATCACGAACAGATTCTCAGAAGAAAACCAGTCAAGAAAAACAGTTGTAAAAAGAAGTGTAAGATATCCGATTACAAGTATGAAGTGCTCAAACCATCTCTTTTGGTTGTCGTCGCAGCCAAGTGCCCTTTTCTGGGTAAACATGTGAAGAAAAAACTCGCCCAAAGAAGTCATATAAATCCTCAATGGAATACCTCCAAGAAGATTTGTAAGCCCCGGAGAATGCTTCGCCCCGGATTCCGGCTTTTCAGCGATTCTTTTACGGGAGGGTTTAAGTATTGCAAAGTACCACATCCGGAATAAATTTGGCAGGAGGATTACCCCAAAAACGCCGGCAATTGCAAACATTTCGAAGTAGTGTCCAATATGCATAACCTTTTCGGCATCGAATCCCTCTGATGCCGCATAACCAATTACTCCGGCAAAAATGAGCACCATTGCAATAATTGTTGCAGGCAGGGACTTATACATAAGTCCGGAAAGTCCGGTCCAGTCATATTTGGCGGTGAGCCAGCGACGAAGCGACATCATAAGTTCTCCGGGATTCGCTGTCTGTGGACAGTTTGAAGAACATTCTCCACAATAGTAGCAAAGCCAGGGTTTGAGCGAAGCTGCTATTTCGTCTTCTTTTCCGGTTTCGCTTAACCGTACCATCGAGCGGGGAAATGAGTCATCTCCGGTAGATAGTGAACAGACTGCAGTACAAGTGCCGCAATTGTAACATGAGTTGAACTCTGTTGCTCCGTACTTCTTAAGTTCTTTCCCAAATTTTGGATTAATTCTGCTCATTTGTCTTTAATTTATATGTGAAATACTCATCCATATCATCAACTGTACCTGCAGAAGCAAATCCAAATTTTATTAGCGACATTAACAGAAACATGGTTTTTTCACGGGACATTCCTGTTGCCTCGCTAAGCTGTGCGATTGTCTTTTCTCCTTGTCCAAGTGCCTCAAGAATAGACTTTTTATCTTTGTTGAATTGTTTCAGATTTTCCTTTACCTCATCGGAGACCTTGCGGGTTTCCCGAAGTATTTTTACTGTCATTATTTTTTCTGTAGACATAGTTCCTTATTTATTGTGCCAATACATCAATCATACTCTCCATCTCTTTGTTTGTAAAAGAGATAAGTTCAATAGAATCTGTCGGACAAACCGGCAGACACATCCCACATCCCTTGCAGGTGCTTTTATTTATAGATGCGACCTCTTTTCCCTCTGCTTCAATCTTTGAAATTGCATTAAAAGGACATGCGTCAGTGCAGGCGTTGCACCAGTTACAACTTGATTTATCGGCATAAGCCACAATAGGTTCCAGTTCGAGTTCCCCTTTGCTGACAAAAGAGTGCGATTTTGCAGCAGCAGATAGTGCCGAGTTAACAGATTCCATAACATTTTTTGGCCCCTGACATGTGCCGGCAATAGTAATCCCGTCTATAACTGTTTCTACAGGACGAAGTTTCATGTGTATCTCGTTAAAGAACTTATCTCTGCCTTTGGGAAGCTTAAACAGCGACCCAATAGAAGTGTCCTTATCCGGAACCATACCGGTAACTAGCACAACCAAATCGGCGAGTGCTTCAATTTCCTTTTTTTCTGAAAGCAAGTCACCTGCTTTGATAGAAATTGCACCATCCAACTCAGTTACAATTGGAGGTTTTTTGTCAAGAAATTGTATGTAGATATCTCCAACTCTGTTTGATTCCTTATAAATTAATTCC
>JAGDMC010000051.1 GCA_017860395.1 Bacteroidota bacterium
AGCGGAACACAGACTCTTAAAGTAGGTGCCACTCTGAATGTAGGTGCAAGCCAGGCAGCAGGAACTTATACTTCTTCAACTCCTTTCACAGTAACTGTTAACTATAACTAAGCCAGGAGATAACTCTCAACAAATACGAACAGGCGGGCCCCCAAGGTCCGCCTGTTTTGCGTTTTATTATACATAATATAATTATACATAATAATGTTATGTATAATAAAAATAAATTATATTTGTTTTAGAATTGGAATAACAACTTAAAAACCATCAATTATGTTTTCACAAGAAATTCTAAAGGGAACAATTAAACCTCTGATTATAAAGTTAATTAATGAAGAGGGAAAAATGTATGGATATCAGATTACGCAAAAGGTAAAGGAGCTGTCCTCTCAAAAAATTGTCATAACCGAAGGTGCTTTGTATCCGGCACTACACAAATTAGTGGATGAGGGTATTCTGATTACTGAAAGCGAGTGGATAGGGAACAGGGAAAGGAAATATTACCTTCTTTCCGAATCAGGCAAGCAAACAGCTGTTAAAAAACTGGATGAAATCAAAGAATCAATTTCTATGTTGGTACACTTATTCGATTTAAAACCTTTAGTTTATGATGTTAAATGAGTTGCAGGTCAAGCAAGTCGAAAGATACCTCCGAAAAAACAATATTGAGAGTCGGTTGATTTTCGGAGATTTTCTTGATCATCTATGCTGCATGATTGAGCAAAATATGTCGGAAGGGGCCTCTTTTGAAGATTCCCTTCAGGCATCATTCAGTCAACTTCCCGGATATGAGATAAAAACTATTGAAACGTACACATTAAAATTATTGAATATGGAAACTTCATTTTCTTCCCGTACATCTTTGTTGGCAACAATTCCGTTTGGACTATTCGGTCTGGCATGGGCGCTTTCCAATTCAGGATTTAATGTTCCTGGACTTATCCAAATGATTTTGTTCATAACATCTGTAATTTCCATGTTTGTACTATTAGGTATTGGATGGATAAATAATTTCCCACGCTGGTCTTTTCCTGCTATAGGTTTTTGCCTGTTATTAAGCGTGTTTTTAATGATGGTGGTAATTTCGGGCCTTTCAGATGGAGTTCTGGGATTGTGGGCATGGACTCCGTTATTAATTACTCTCATCATTAGCCTTAGTTTCAAGCCAAGTATCGAGCCGATTAAGAAAATTATTGAAAGAATCAGGGAAGAACCCGCTTTGATTCTATTCGCTCTTTACGGAATTACCCCAATCTTTGTATGGATATTATGTGATGAAATGTACTCCATCTGGATGATATTTATTGCATTAATCACTACAATAATATTGTCTTCGGGAATCTACCTCTTTTTAAGATGCGATAAAAAGAGGACAAGGGTTCTTTCAATGATTATTTCCGGATTATTGGCTGTTATTATTACTTATACTGCCAGCACTATTTATTGGAAATAACAGGTGCTCCTCAGTCGCAGGTCTATCTTAATGAATAGCCTAACATACAAATAGTTACTAAATATTATGAGACATCATATCTCAAAATGTTTAGTAACTATTTAAAATACAGATATCTGCCTATGCAGGTGACCGGCTGCCGGGCACCAAAGGAAGTTACCGGATATTTACGTTAAACGGAAGACGGGCATATGTTTTAATGCCGGATTCGTTGCGAAGTCTGGCGTATGCTCTCTCAAGGATCATCTCAGGATTTGCAATCACTTTTGCACTCTCGCCTGTTTCGGAAAGGGTTTCAATGATTTTGTCTATCTGAGATTTAATGACAGGATATTCAACAATTCTGTAAGTTTCAACCTCGCCCATTGCTGCTGCAACTTTAAGAGCTTCCGAAATACCGCCCTTCTCATCTGCCAGGCCGATTTTCAATGCATCTGCACCTGACCATATTCTGCCTTGTCCAATAGAATCTACCTTTTCTGCAGACAGGTTCCTGCCTTTGGAAACCAGATTCACAAAGTCGGTATAAATTACCTCAACAGAAGACTGGATAAATGCAATTTCTTCATTGTCAAGAGATCTGTAGCCGGACATTATATCACTGTGCTTATTTGTATTAACAGTTGCGGTATTTATAGACAAGTGTTTGTTGAGTGTCTTTTGAGCATTTAAAACCATGCTGAACACACCGATAGAACCTGTAAGTGTAGTATTGTTTGTGACAATTTTGTCTGCATTTGATGCAATCCAGTATCCCCCAGATGCAGCATAGTCTCCCATGCTCACTACAACCGGTTTGTCCTTACGCAAAAGTGCAAGCTCGCGTTCAATAATCTCGGAACTCTGAGCAGATCCCCCCGGAGAGTTTACCCTGAGTACAACTGCCTTAATTGAGCTGTCTTTCCTTACTTTGGCAAGAAGCGCAACAAAGTTGTCGGATGCAATGTTTTCGTCCGATTTGCCCATAATAATGTCACCATCGGCATAAACAACTGCTATTTTGTTTTTCTCTTTCAGGTTAAGCTTTTTGGTAGCTTTTGAATAATCGGAAGAAGAGATTACCTTAAGTGCTTTCTCGTCTTTAACTCCGAAAAGATGGACCAGTGTGTCTGTAAGTTCGTCCTTATATAAAAGACCGTCTACAAGGCCTGCTTCAAGAGCCTGTTTTGCTGTACCAAGCTGAAGGTTATTTGTAAGTTCGTTTATCTTTTCGACAGGCATTCTTCTTGAAGCGGAAATATCTGTCATCCAGGTACTCCATACAGCATCAAGATATGCCTGAAGTTGTTCACGGTTTTCGTCACTCATTTTATTGCTGATGAACTGTTCGGCAGCAGCTTTAAACTTTCCGTGGCGAATGAGCTGAACTTCTACCCCTGCCTTGTCCAGCAAATCCTTAAAAAACAAAGTGCTAAGGCTAAGCCCTGTTAATGTTGCAGTTCCTGCAGGATTTAAATAGACTTTATCTGATGCAGATGCAAGATAATATCCTGCCTGTGAGTAATTGTCTGCATACGCTATAATTGGTTTGCCGCTTTCCCTGAACCTTACAAGAGCTGCGCGAATCTCCTCAATATGGCTGATTCCTGCATTAAGTTCATTGAGATTCAGATATACCATCTTAATTGCAGGATCGGTTGCGGCCCTGTCAATTGTCTGAATAAAATCCAGTATTCCGGTAGATTTAGAAGATGCATTTGCAAAAGGATTAAATGCTGCAAAAGGGTCCTCTATTGACTGTTCGGTTATTGCCGAGGCGAAGCTGATTCCAAGAATTGCAGAATCGGGTACTGTTGGCGTTTTACTTTCGGTAAAAGATGCTATCGATCCTATTACACCTATAAGAATAAGTGTTCCAAGTACCATAGCCAGCAGCGAACCCACAAAGGTTCCTGCCACGATTTTTAAGAAATTTTTCATGTTGTTGTATTTACGGAACAAATCTAATAAAAAAAAGCTTTACTCCGTTTTCCTGAGTCTGTAACCTACACCGCGTATGTTTTCTACATTAATGCCGGTTTCGGAAAGCTTTTTCCTAAGGTGAGACGCCAGAGCCTCAAGAGATTTTTTTGTATCGATGTCTTTGTCTCCCCAAATAGTATTTACCAGGTCGTTGACCTTGCATATCTGATTGTAGTTGTTGCAAAGTATTTGTAAAAGGCTGTTTTCGTAGAACGATAGAGTAATTGATGAACCATCCTGCTGAATGAGGCTTCTGTCTTCCGGAGAATAATTCATGCTTCCGATTGTGAAAATATCGTTGTCTTTAGTTGAGATTTTGAGACATTTTTCAACTCTTATAATCAGTTCTCTCAGGCCGAAAGGCTTTTTAAGGTAGTCGCTGCAGCCTATTTCAAACCCGTTTGCAACGCTGCTGTCGTCGCTGATAGAGGTGATAAAGATAATCGGAATGTTTTTGTCTGTTGCCCGTATTAACTTAGCGAGTTCGAATCCGTCAATTTCAGGCATATTTACATCAAAAAGCAAAAGATCCGGGTGAAAAATGTGGTATTGCTCAAGCGCACTCCTCCCGTCATTCACGAATTTGAGGTCATAACCATTCATTTTCAGGAACTCGTTCATCGCATAGCCGAAGTTTAACTCGTCATCCGCGAGCAGTATTTTCTTTGCCATGTTCGTTTTTAATTAGTGATAATGTAAACTTACTTCCTGTTCCCACCTCGCTGGTGAGAGATATTTTTCCTTTATGGGCCTTAACCACCCACATAACATAAGTAAGACCGAGGCCGAAACCCTTGCCTTTTTGAGAGTGTTCTCTTTTATTTACCCTGTAGAACTTCTCAAATACTTTTGATTGTTCATCCTTTGGTATTCCAATACCGTTGTCTTCAACAGAGATGTTGTAAAAACGTTTGTCTTCTTTTGCCGAAACTATAATGTTCACAGGATCGTTTGAGTACTTAATTGCATTGTCTATAAGATTTCCAATGGCATTTGAAATATGAAGCTTGTCGCCATAAAACATCTCACTGCCGGGTGTGATATCTGTAGAAATTGTAACAGTTTTCTTCGCATCAACATTATGCCTGGCTATATGCGGTTCAATTGCTGCATTTATATCGAACAACTCTTTATTAAGGGAAGACTGGCGTTTTTCAAACTTGTTTATATCCAGGATATTTTCGATAAGACCATTTAAAAAGTAAAGCTGCTCCTTCGTTTTCTCAAGAAAATATGGCGCTGTTTTGCTGTCGGCCATTTGCCCCACCTCCAGATTGGTTATTGAAGACTGCAGAGGCGAACGCAGTTCGTGTGTGAGGAAGTGTGTGATGTTCTCCTTGAGCTTGGCAAGCGATACCTGTTTATACAACATTCGTGTCTGCATTATTATGCTGAACAGAATAAATATCGTTAAAATAAGGGACAAAATCAATATTGTAAGGAGGTCGCCTTTAAAAACAGAGCTTGGATAAAAAATTTCTGCCTTAATAGATAGGTCTTTTGTAACAGTAAGTGGAACGATAGTCTCATACGAGGAGTTAAGAAAAAGAATATTATTTTTAAAAGCAGTGTATTCAATAAATTTTGTTGTATCGGGAGAAATATAAGTGAGTTTAAAATTTGTTGCTTTTTCTGCTTTGGCAAGAGATCTTGAAAAAATTGCCGACAAAGTATCCAGATTAAGTGGAAAATCATCTTTATATGCCTCTTGTAGAGCCTCTTCTAATGTGACTTTTGTGTAGGGTCTTGACTTGGAAATGTCTAAAGTTTGAACTTTTGTATTTGAAGAAACATTGCTTTGAGATAAATTATTATTATAAAGAGTTACACTAAAATTATTTTGGCTAAGCGATTTAAGCCGGGAGTTTAATTCTTTATTAGTTGCGTCTTTTAAAATTAATTCGACGTCATTTTTAAATTTAGTTTTCTCATTTTCAATGATTCTAACGAGCCATGCCCCCTGGAGGGAGAGAAGAAAAAGAATTGCGATAATTGAAATGGAGAGTGCGCGATTTAGCATTTTCAGCAAACTATCAGTAAACAGTCAGTAATTTGTATGCAAATCTAACAATTATTATTAATTTATTTGTATGAACAAAAACAATAAATGCAATGAAAACAACAACCACAACATTTGAAAATTTGAATGAACAAGAGATGATTAATGTAATCGGCGGTGACAAAGTTTTACAAATAATCGACAGCGAAGGTAACGTAGTTTACATAGTTATCCGCGACGGAAGAAATTAAGTATTTCTTAAGAATTTTAGGTAGTTTAATGACAATATGCTGATTTTCAGCCATTAAGCTACGATTGAACGGCATAATTTTATTATGCATTGGGATAATTGTTATAATTGTCCAAATTATTTAAAATGAATTTGTTATAAAAGTGAAGGGATTCAAACACTTCTCTCAGCTGGATTCAACAGACTGCGGACCATCATCGCTCAGGATGATTGCGAACCACTATGGCCGCCACTATACACTGGAGACACTGCGAGAGAAATGTGAATTTTCAAAACAAGGCGTAAATTTATTCGGAATAAGCAAGGCTGCGGAAAGCATTGGCCTCAGAAGTCTCGGCGCACGGCTTTCATTCGAAGAATTATGCAAAGGAACATTGCCCTGCATACTGCACTGGAACCAGAAACACTTTGTAGTTTTATACGGAGTTAAGGGAAGCGGGGAAAATATCAGAATGTTAATTGCCGATCCCGCAACAGGTCTTGTAAAACTTACTGCCGACGAATTCAAAAAATCATGGTTCACAACAGTCAGCGATGGACAGGGAAGAGGAATTGCTCTTTTTCTGGAACCCACGCCACAATTTTATAAAGTTGAGGGAGAAACTATAAACCCTAAAGGCTTCTCGTTCCTTTTTTCATATCTGAAACCTCACAGGCAACTTATTATTCAGGTAATATGCGGTTTGCTGCTCGGGAGCCTGCTGCAGCTTTGTCTTCCATTCCTCACTCAGAGCATTGTTGATGTTGGTATCGGTGAGAGAAACATAAATTTTATCTGGCTCGTTCTTCTTGCGCAACTCATGCTCACACTGAGCATGGCATCCGTCGATTTCATAAGGGGATGGATTCTCCTCCACCTTGGAACGAGAATAAACATTTCGCTTCTTTCCGATTTTCTCACAAAGCTCATGAAGCTGCCAATCGGGTTTTTCGACACAAGAATGACCGGCGACCTGCTTCAGAGAATAGGCGACCATAAACGAATACAAAATTTCCTCACAGGATCATCTTTAAGCATTTTATTTTCTTTGTTCAATATATTAATTTTTGGTGCTGTGCTTCTTTATTACAGCCCGAAAATATTTTTAATTTTCCTTGTTGGTTCAATCATTTATTTGTTGTGGGTATCTCAGTTCATGAGGCGCAGGAGGGATTTGGATAATAAATCATTCACCCAGAATGCCGCAAACCAGAGTTCGGTAATTGAACTTATTACAGGTATGCAGGAAATCAAGCTGAACTCCTGCGAAAGACAAAAGCGCTGGGAATGGGAGAAGATTCAGGCAAAGCTCTTTAAGCTGAATATAAAGGGACTTGCTCTCGGGCAGTATCAGGAGGCCGGGGCAACTCTCATCAATCAGCTTAAAAACATTTTCATAACTGTAATTGCTGCAAAATCGGTAATAGACGGAGACCTCACTTTAGGTATGATGTTGTCCGTGCAGTTTATAAATGGTCAGCTTAACTCACCGGTTGCTCAGATTATTGCCTTTATGCAATCTTCTCAGGATGCAAAAATAAGCCTTGAGAGGCTGGCTGAAATACACGACAAAAAGGAAGAAGAGAACACAAGCGAAACATTAGTTTCCGAAATTCCTTCAGGAGAAAATATTGTCATAGACAATATGTTTTTTAAATACGAAGGTGCCGGAGCAGGGTATGTCCTAAAAAACATTAACCTTATTATTCCTTCGGGAAAAATAACTGCAATCGTTGGCACAAGCGGCAGCGGAAAAACTACCCTTATTAAGCTTTTACTTGGTTTTTACTCCGCGACTTTTGGCGAAATATTTTACGGGCCAAACAGGCTGCTCAACCTTAGCATGAATGCATG
Organism: Bacteroidota bacterium; assembly: GCA_017860395.1. Lineage (GTDB taxonomy): Bacteria > Bacteroidota > Bacteroidia > Bacteroidales > UBA932 > Bact-08. The sequence goes on from JAGDMC010000051.1 coordinate 7,499, forward strand.
GCGGTCCAAATGCGGCGTTGTTATGCAGGATGGATTTATTTTCTCTGATACGATTGCAAACAACATTGCTCCCGGAGTGGAAAAAATTGACGAAAACAGGTTGCTAAAGGCTGTAGAAATTGCAAATATCAGGGAATTCATCGAATCACTTCCTCTCACGTACAACACAAAAATAGGGCAGGAGGGAAACGGGCTCAGCATGGGGCAGAAACAGAGACTGTTAATTGCAAGAGCCGTATATAAAAATCCGGAGTTTATCATATTTGACGAAGCAACAAATGCTCTTGATGCAAACAATGAAAGAGAGATAATGAAGAATCTCAACAGCTTTTTTGTAGGCCGGACAGTTATTGTTGTAGCGCACCGCCTGAGTACAGTAAAAAATGCAGATAAAATAGTAGTACTGGATAAAGGTGTAGTGATGGAGGAGGGGAGCCATGAGGAATTAGTTGCCAAACAGGGACCTTATTATGAACTTGTTAAAAATCAGCTATATGTCTAATGAGAGAAAAATAGAATTAAAGTCGGAAGATATTAACGATATTCTCTCCAGACCACCAAGATGGATAATCCGGTGGGGTAATTTTTTAATGATAGTAATTGTAATTTCACTTTTTGTATTTGGCGCAAACTTTAAATTTTCCGATAATATCAGGGCTTCTGTTTCAATTAGCGGGGTAGCAAGTTTTAAAGGTACTCTTGTACTCACCGGGTCCAAAGTTGAAAGGGTTAGACTGGGCCAGGATGTAACCATTATGCTGAGAGCCTATCCATACATTGAATATGGCTCAATTGAAGCAGAAGTATCTGGTATTAAACT
>JAGDMC010000242.1 GCA_017860395.1 Bacteroidota bacterium
GCTCTAAAAGTTCTTTACAAACACAAGGTAGTGGATGTTTTGGGCAGCAATGACAAAATGTAATTTCCTACAAGTATACAAATTTATGCGAGAGGCTGCCTATAAAGTAGGCAGCCTCTGTTTTTTCTATCCACTGCCATTTCTGCATGGGAAAGCTCACTATCTGCAACGCAGTTTTTATTAACGCTTTTTTCTTTGTGTTTTTCGGGGCTTGCGGAACGCCTCCCTTCGGTCGTTGAACGGTCCTCAGCCTTTTCCCGAAAAACCCTTTAGAAAATAAGCTAAAAAACAGATGTTGCAGATAGTGAACTTTCCCATAGCACAAAACTATAGCGATAGGTTTTATGAAAAAAGAGGCTTTCCCGCTAAAATATCGTTTGGCCACCTAAAAAATTATATATAAGTAGAAAGTTACAAACAGGCAAAGCAACTAAAAAAATTGGTGCGGCTTCGCCGCGGTTTATAATCCCTGCGGCCGGCAAATCTTTCCGCCGAAGGCGTAAACCTGCGACGGAGGAGCACCTATTTCATAAAGGATAGCATCTAAGATGTTATCCTTTTTAGGATGTAATTGATAATGTGTTATATCGCTACTTTTGTTTTTCTGGGACCCACAATAATTAGTTTCCGGCATCGAGTTGATGATTACTATGCATTATTTTTCATTGCCAACTAATGGATGAGGGCGATTCGGCCGGAACGGAGTGAAACGCAGCGAGGACGCACAAGCCCGAAGAGATTAGTTGGCAGTGAATAGATGTCAGAGAAGAAGCAATTCGATGCCGGAGAAGTTATAGATGAGAGAACTGTTCAAGACCCTCTTTGAAAGCTGCAAGAGCGCGGTTCCGGGCAAATGTGTGCTCCACAATTGGTTTTGGGTAAGACGCGCTTAAAAATTCGGGTACCCATTTCATTATATACTCAGCTTTTGGGTCAAATTTTTTGGTTTGCTCCCAGGGGTTGAATATCCTGAAGTATGGTGCAGCATCACATCCGCAGCCGGCTGCCCATTGCCAGTTTCCAACATTGGAGGCTAGATCGTAATCCAATAGTTTTTCGGCAAAATATGCTTCTCCAATTTTCCAGTCGGCAAGAAGATGTTTGGTAAGAAAACTTGCAGTTATCATTCTTACCCGGTTGTGCATAAACCCTGTTTCATTCAATTCCCGCATTCCTGCGTCAACAAAAGGATATCCGGTTTCTCCCAGGCACCAGCGCTCTATTTCGTTCTCGTCGTTTCGCCATTTTATGAAACTGTATCTCTTCTTGAACGGGCCATTGGCAGAGTAGGGGAAATGAAAAATTATCTGCTGAAAAAACTCCCGCCAGATCAGTTCGTTGAGCCATACTTCGTTTAGTTTCAAAGCAACTTTAACAGTATGTCTTATGCTGACGGTTCCAAATCGAAGGCGAACGCCCAGCCTGGTAGTCCCGTCATCCATTGCCGGAAAGTTGCGGGTATTGTGGTAATTGACGATTATATCTTTTTTTAATAATTCTGTTTTTTTTACGCCAATGATTCCATCATCTGCAATAAACCCAATTTCTTCAAAAGAGGGGAGGCGGGTGAATATTTTAAGGTCTCCTCTTTGCTCAGGCAGCGGGATGTCCGGGGTAATAAAATTATTTGTCAGGTTTTCGGATGGAAAGTGCTGAAGGTACCCATCGGGATTATTGTTCAACTTAGCAATCCACATTTTTGAATATGGAGTAAAGACAGTATAAGGAGTGCCGTCCGATTTAAGAATATCAGCTTTAGAAAATACAACATTGTCTTTATATGTTTTAAAGCCGATTCCCTTTTTTGCAAGCACGGATGACACCAAATTGTCTCTCTCAGTTGCGTATGGTTCGTAATCCTCATTGCAGAAAACGGTATCGGTCCGGTAATACTTATTCATTATTTCGTCACCGGCGATCCATTCAAATGCATCCTGAGGTTTGCCGTAAAAACAGAGCAACTGTAGATTGAGTTCTCCCAGAGCATTAACTATAAAACTTACCCTTTTGTCTTTTTTGTTGGGAAGTTGTTCTAAAATTTCCGAATCAAAAATAAATATGGGTAACACTTTAAGGCCCGACGAAAGAGCTGCATGCAATCCGGCATTATCAACGAGTCGTAAATCGCGCCTGAACCAGAAAATGTTTATCTTCTCCATATGCGTGTAAAATTATAAAAAAACTTTCATCTCTCAGATTTCCGCCGGAGTTATTGACAAGTTTATGCGATATTATTTTTTGTACCTTTAACCCACTACTTAACTAACCCAGCACTATGATTCCAAGTAAAAAACTTTTATTTTTCATACCCTTTGCAGCATCGATAGGAGCTGTAACACAGGTATCTGCCGCTGTAAGCGGTTCGGAAAATGAACCCAGCGACAAAAATGAGCCAAAAAATCAAAAAAGGCTTAATATTGTCTATATTATGTCAGACGACCATTCATATCAGACAATCAGCTGCTACGACAACAGGTATATTAAGACTCCCAACATAGACAGAATCGCCTCAGAAGGAATCCGATTTACAAACAGTTTTGTGGCGAACTCGATATCGGGTCCAAGCAGGGCATGTATGCTCACGGGAAAGTTTTCTCACAAAAACGGAATGACAACTAATGCGACTCGTTTCGACAGCACTCAGGTTACATTCCCAAAACTTCTTCAGCAGATAGGTTATCAGACTGCAATATTCGGAAAATGGCACCTGAAAAGCGAACCATCCGGCTTTGACAAATGGGAAGTACTTGTGGGGCAGGGTCAGTATTATGACCCAATTTTCATAACCCCAAAAGGGAGAGTTACATATAACGGCTATAGTACAAATGTAGTAACCGACCTTAGCCTAAAGTGGCTGGAAAATGACCGGGATACGACTAAACCATTCTGCCTTGTAATTCACCACAAAGCACCTCACAGGAACTGGATGTCCGATACAACTGAACTCAACCTGTTTGAAGA
>JAGDMC010000052.1 GCA_017860395.1 Bacteroidota bacterium
GAGCGGATTGAAAATTTCAATTCCGAGACAGAGAGAGCGAGAAATCTTTTCAGAGGAGAGCTTGACTGGATGAGGAGGATGCCACAGGCAAGGGCAACAAAGGCTAAGTACAGGATAAATGCATTCTATGACCTTAAAGAGAGAGCCGGTCAGGTAATAAAGGATAAAAACATAAAAATAGATGTGGGCAGTTCCCGTCTCGGGACCAAGATTATCAACTGCAAAGGAGTGACCCACTTTTATGACGATTTTTGCACAATTGACGACTTTACGTACAACTTTGCAAAGGGAGAGAAGATTGGTCTTGTAGGACCAAACGGAGTGGGGAAATCAACATTTCTGGAGGTGATGACAGGTTCTGTTCTTCCTGTATCGGGTGAGATAGACCGCGGGGAAACTCTTGTTTTCGGATTTTACAGGCAAACCGGACTTCAATATGACCCTGAGGATACAGTAATAGATGTTGTAAGAAAAATTGCCGAAGTCGTGACACTTGCAGATGGAAACTCTATGCCGGTAACTCAGTTTTTGAGCCGGTTTCTGTTCCCGCATCCGACGCACAATACAAAAGTTGACCGGTTAAGCGGAGGCGAAAGAAGAAGGCTTTATCTGGTTACTGTCCTTATGAAGAATCCAAATTTCCTGATTCTCGACGAACCCACAAATGACCTGGATATAATGAGTCTGAATGTACTTGAGGAGTATCTTTTAAACTTTCAGGGATGCCTTCTCATTGTTTCACACGACAGGTATTTTCTTGACAAACTTGCCGACCATATTTTTGTTTTCGAGGGCAAGGGTCTCATCAAGGATTATGTGGGGAAATATACCGAATACAGGGAACAGGTAAAAGAGGCGGAGCGTGAAGCAGAGCTTTCCGCTAAAGAGGCAAAAGTTCTTGCCCGGGAAAAGTCAGCTGAATCTGCAGATTCTGCCGTAAGTGAGGATAAATTTCAAAAGAAGAAATTATCATTCAAAGAGCAAAAGGAACTGGAAAAGCTGGAAAAAGACATTGAGTCTCTTGAAAAAGAGAAGAGCAGCCTTGAGGCCGCTCTTTCTTCCGGGACGCTCTCTTCCGAAGAGCTCACAAAATCATCTGTAAGAATAGCCGAGGTAATTGCTCATATTGATTCAAAGAGCGACCGCTGGCTGGAACTTAACAGCTAAAATTATTCCATCAGTTTTTTATACTTGAATCTTTTTGGCGTCAAATCGCCAAGGCGTTTCTTTTTGTTCTCCTCATATTCCGAGTAGCTTCCTTCAAAGTAATAGATTTTCGAATCGCCTTCAAATGCAAGAATGTGGGTTGCAATCCTGTCAAGGAACCAACGGTCGTGAGAGATAATAACTGCACATCCGGCAAAGTTGTCAAGTCCCTCCTCAAGGGCGCGGATTGTATTTACGTCCACGTCATTTGTAGGCTCGTCCAGCAGCAGCACGTTCCCCTCCTCTTTCAGGGCAAGAGACAAGTGAAGCCGGTTTCTTTCACCACCCGATAAAATCCCGCATTTTTTCTCCTGATCGGCTCCTGAGAAATTGAATCTGGAAACATACGCTCTGGCATTTACTTCCCTGTTTCCGAGCTTTACATATTCTGAATTCTGAGAAATTGTTTCGTAGACAGTTTTATCCGGGTCAATTTGCTTATGTTGCTGGTCTATGTATGCAGTCTTAACGGTTTCTCCTACGGAAAACTCTCCTGAATCCACTTTTTCAAGCCCCATAATAAGGCGGAAAAGAGTTGTCTTACCGGCCCCGTTGGGGCCTATAACTCCAACGATTCCTGCAGGCGGCAGTTTAAAGTTGAGATTTTCAAAAAGTACTCTGTCTCCGAAAGATTTTGTAACATTGATTGCTTCAATAACCTTGTCGCCGAGTCTCGGGCCGTTCGGAATAAAAATTTCAAGTTTATCGTCCTTGCTTTTTCCATCCTCATTGAGCATCTTCTCATAAGCTCCAAGACGTGCCTTTGATTTAGCCTGTCTCGCTTTTGGAGACATCCTCACCCACTCCAGCTCTCTTTCGAGAGTCTTGCGTCTTTTGCTCTCCTGTTTCTCCTCCTGGGCAAGCCTAACCGATTTTTGTTCCAGCCATGAAGAGTAGTTTCCCTTCCATGGAATTCCCTCTCCCCTGTCCATCTCAAGAATCCATCCTGCAACATTATCGAGGAAGTAACGGTCGTGAGTAACTGCGATTACTGTCCCCTTGTACTGCTGAAGGTGTGCCTCAAGCCACTGGATACTCTCTGTATCGAGGTGGTTGGTAGGTTCGTCAAGCAATAATACATCTGGCTCTCTGAGCATGAGGCGGCATAATGCAACCCTGCGTCTTTCGCCACCGCTTAGGTGCTTTACCAGAGCATCGGGATCCGGGCATTGAAGCGCATCCATTGCCCTTTCAAGTTTGGAGTCTATATCCCATCCGTTTGCATGTTCGATTTTATCTGTAAGTTCTCCCTGAAGATCTATAAGCTTTGCCATCTCGTCGTCTTCCATTGGCTCGAGAAATTTTGCATTAACCTCCTCATATCTTTTAAGCAGATCCACAACTTCGTGAACTCCTTCCTGAACTACCTCAAGAACAGTCTTTGAATCGTCCAGCTCAGGTTCCTGCGCCAGATAACCAACACTATAGCCCGGTGCCCATACAACCTCTCCATCTATTGCTGTTTCTACTCCTGCAATTATCTTTAAAATGGTTGATTTACCGGATCCGTTGAGACCGATAATACCAATTTTCGCCCCATAAAAGAAGGAGAGGTATATGTTTTTAAGTATTGCTTTATTGTTTGTCGGCAAGATTTTGCCAACACCGTTCATCGAGAATATTATCTTTTCGTCTGCCATAAATTATTTTAATTTGCGGCAAAGATAACATTAGATTATCTCTTTCCCAATTTAAGCAGCATGGTATCCAGATACTGAACAGACTTAAGCGAATCCACCTGAAACTTAACAGCTTTAGCCTGAGTCATAAACGCTTCCCTGTTCTCGTTTTTAATAGGATCTGCAGGAGGTGCCTCCATTTTTAACGGATTGATGGGGGTACCCTCCTTCCACACTCTAAAGTCCAGATGCGGTCCGGTAGATAATCCGGTGCTCCCTACATATCCTATAACCTCTCCCTGTCTTACCCTTTTTCCCTTTGAAAGACCTTTTGAATATGCCGACAGATGAAGATACGCAGTTGTATATGTAGAATTATGCCTTATTTTAACGGTATTTCCACCTCCGCCCGAGTAACCTTTCTGAATAACAACCCCGTCTCCGATGCTCATAACCTCGGTACCTTTTGGCGCAGCATAATCCACACCTGTATGAGGCCTTACTATCCTGGTAACAGGGTGCCTGCGTGAATATGTAAAACCGGATGACACTCTGGTAAAACTTAACGGAGCCTTAAGAAATGCCTTCCTAAGATTTTCCCCTTTAGAATTCCAGTACTGGGGTGTCTCGTCCTGGACAAAACGGTACGCATCGTAAACAGATCCTGCATGACTAAAGAATACTGCATGTATTGTTCCTATATCTGTTTCATTGCCAACACTTATCTCGTCATATATTACCTTAAACGAATCCCCTTTTTGCAAACCGAAAAAGTCAATTGTCCATGCAAAAATTTCCGACATCTTTATGGCAAGCATTGGACTCATCCCGGCAGCCCTGGTGTCGTTCCAGAGAGAACTGTTTATAGTCGCCTCTCCTATTTTTGTTTTTACCGTAACAGCTATTTCGTCAACCTTCACAAAAATCGAATCGTGCACGCCAAATGTAATGTACGAAGCCTTGTCATTTTTGTAAACCAGATAGGCCAGCTTTGGATTTTCTCCTAAAGTATAGTATGCTTTATACGGGTTGCCTACTCTTATTTTTCTCAGGTCGAATTTATTTCTGGAAGCCTGTGTAAGGGAATATATGTCAGCACTGTTAAGACCAAGATCGGTCATGAGTGAAGTAAAAAACTGTCCTCTTTTTATTGTTCCGTCTTTTACCTCAAATTCCGAAACCGGAATTCCGAATTCAAACATTTCCTCCGATGTAGTTTCGTCTTCCTTAGTAGAATCGGAACTGACATTGAAATTTTTACAGGCAAATAACAGAAAAACAGAAAGAAAGAGGATTATTTTTTTCATATAGGCATATTTCACAATTCGAAGATAAAGATTTAAATGGAGAGTGTTGATAAGATTGTGGAAAAAATTGTAAAAAAATGTAATAAAGTGGAAAAGATTTTTTAATTTTGCATAGGTCTTAAAACAAAAATAACGACCTCTTAAACATGATCAAATTCATTGGAGAATACACAGCTAAGGTAGATGACAAAGGGAGACTTATTTTTCCTTCGGCATTTAAATCTGTAATGTCCTCCGATGGAGATTTTAGATTAGTAATAAAGAAGGAATTATTTTCCAATTGTTTGGAGGTATACACCTACGAAGAGTGGGCAAGGGAATCCGAGCAGGTCAAATCCCGGCTTAACTTTTTCAACAGGGAGCACTCCCGTTTCTGGAGGGAGTATATGAGAGACAGGGCTATTGTTGAGCCCGATGAAAAACTGGGAAGAATTACCGTTCCAAAAAGGCTTCTTGAACAGATTGGAGTTGGCAGAGAGGTTGTTTTCACAGGCAACGATCATAAAATCGAAATCTGGGCTAAGGAAACTTACGAATCTGACAAGCTACGCGAAAGCGATTATCTAGCACTTGCCGAAAAAATTTTAGGATAGGGGGATTGATATGAGTGAGTATCATACACCGGTTCTGTTAAAAGAGAGTGTATCTGCACTGGCTATTCGAAAGGGTGGCGTTTATGTGGATGCCACTTTCGGAGGAGGAGGGCACAGCCGCGAGATATTGTCAAGACTTGAGGGGAATTCGAAACTCATAGCTTATGACAGAGACCCCGAGGCATTAAAAAATGCTCCCGACGATAAAAGGCTGATTCTGGTACACAATAATTTCCGTTTCCTTCAAAATTACATACGACTGAACGGATTTGATAAAGTAGACGGCATACTGGCCGACCTTGGCGTTTCTTCACATCAGTTCGATACAGAAGAGAGAGGTTTCTCTTTCCGGTTTGATGCAAGGCTCGACATGAGAATGAGCAGGATGTCCAAAATAAGTGCAGAAGACATTGTAAACGATTACGACGAGGACCAGCTGACAAAAGTATTAAGAGAATGGGGAGAGGTAGACAACAGCCGTCGTGTTGCCAGGCTTATATGCAGCGAAAGGGAGAAGAGAAGGATTATTACCACAACCGATTTTAACAACGTACTCGACCCGGTTATACCAAAATTCGGAGGCCACAAGATTCTTGCGAAGATATATCAGGCACTCAGGATTGAAGTCAACGGAGAGATGAAGTCACTTGAGGGATTTCTGAATGATACGCTCAAAGTACTCGCTCCGGGCGGAAGACTGGTTGTAATAACATACCACTCGCTGGAAGACAGGATGGTTAAAAATTTCATGAAAACAGGAAATACAGAAGGCGTCCTTAATAAAGATTTTTACGGAAATAAGGAGACTCCTTTTGAGTTAATAACAAGAAAGCCGGTTTTACCGCAAGAGGAGGAGATTTCTTCGAATACGAGAGCCAGAAGTGCGAAACTGAGAGTAGCAGAGAAGAAGGACATTAATTAGAAAGGTGTTATGGCAAAAAGAAAATGGGTATCAGAAATATTTGGAGGTCAGATTTTGCTGCACAGCGGAATACTCCAGCAACTGGGGTTTGTGCTCTATCTGTTTGGCCTTGTAATATTTTATATAACCCTTAACTTCTGGATAGAAGACAGTCTTGTGCTCGAAAGACACAATCAGAGAGAAATCAAGCATCTGAAAGCAGATTACACAAGCAAAAAGGCAAAACTGCTGTATCAGAGCAAAAGAATAGAAATAGAAAAAAAATTAATTGAGTACGAATCTCAGTTAAAAGCACCGGTTGACCCGCCCGGAGTAATAGAGATTAATTAATTATGAAAGAGGTAATATCGAGAGTAAGCTACATATATTTCATAATTTTTTTCGCTGCGATGCTGGTGATCGGGCGGATTGTGCAGCTGCAGTTCTTTGCCACCCTTCCGGTGAGTTCGGAAGATATTTCTTTCCGCATTGAAGAGATTGAGGCGGTAAGAGGAAGTGTTCTGGCAAAAGACGGTCGCTCTCTTGCAAGCTCAGTCCCATACTATCAGGTGAGGATGGACTGCGTAGTCCCAACTGATACCGCTTTTAACAATAATGTTGCGGCACTTGCATCGGCACTTGCCGATTTTTTTGGTGACAAACCCGCAGCTGATTACAAGAATGAACTTATTGCTGCCAAGAAAAAAAAGAACCGGTACAAAGCAATTGGCAACAGACTTGTCGATTATTCGGAGCTTAACCAGATCCGTCAGTTTCCTATATTCAACCTTGGCGCAAACAAAGGCGGATTTATCAGTGAACAAAAAAACAAAAGAAACAATCCTTATGGAAGGCTGGCCTACCGTACAATCGGATTTATTAACTCAGTTGGCGTTGGTGTTGGCATTGAAGGGAGCTACGACTATTATCTGAAAGGTATTCCCGGCAAACAAACTGTACAGCGGTTGCTTGGGGGTGAATGGATGCCGGTAAATAACGAAGAGGCTATTTTACCTCTCGATGGTTATGATGTTCAGACAACTCTTGATATTGACATCCAGGAGGCAGCCGAGGATGCTCTAAGAAATCAGCTTTCGCTTTCAGATGTATTCGAAGGGGCAACCGCTATTGTAATGGAGGTAAAAACCGGAGCAATAAGGGCCATTACCAACATGAAGAAAATGCCCAACGGCGAATTTGACGAATCATTCAATTACGCAATCGGTCAGGCAACAGAGCCCGGCTCAACATTCAAGCTTGCCACTCTGGTTGCGCTCATCGAGGACGGCTATGTTACTCTTGATACCCCTATTGATGCGGGAAACGGGAAATGGCAATACAGCACTAAGGTTTTTACCGATGTAACCAAGGGCGGATACGGACAGATTAATGTGCTAAAGGCATTTGAAAAATCTTCAAACGTAGCTTTTGCGAAACTTGCAGTTGAATACTACTCAAACAACGAAAAAAGATATGTGGACCGCCTGCACAATATGAAGATAGGCGACAAGTTCAATCTTGATATTTTAGGTGAAGGGCGTGCAGTAATGCATTCGCCGGGAGACCCCATGTGGTCCAAACTGACGTTGCCAATGATGGCAATGGGGTATGCCTCCCTCCTGACTCCCCTCCATACTCTTACGTTTTATAATGCCATTGCAAACGGCGGCAAAATGATGAAACCATACTTTGTGGAAAATCTTCAAAGAAACGGACTTGTAGAAAAACAATTCGGCCCTCAGGAACTGAGCGGCTCCATCTGTTCAAAATCGACAATTGAGCTGGTTCATAAAGCACTCAGAGGTGTTGTTACAGAGGGTACCGGCAAGACAATAAATGACAAACGTTATTCAATATCCGGCAAAACAGGTACGGCACAAATAGCATTTGACGGAAGATACATCGACTCTCAGGGATATCGTAAACATCAGGCATCGTTTGCAGGATTTTTTCCAAGCGAAAATCCAAAATATTGCGCTATAGTTGTTTTATATACAAATAAGACCAGAGCCAATTTCTATGGCGGGTCCTGGGCTGCACCTGTGTTTAAGCAAGTCGCGGATAAAATATATGCATCCAACCCCCAATGGGAAAAACCGCTTACAGGCAAGGGCAAGGCAACAGATACCTCTCCTTATGTACTTTCAGGAAAGGCAGAAGAGACTTCGAAGCTTCTGGCAGAATTTAAGGGTGCAGGCAAATATAATGCGCCTAAAAACGGATGGGTCGAATTTAAAAAAGACTCTCTCGACAAGGTTGTTGCGGTTGAATACATTATAGAGAGGGACAGCCTTCCAAGCGTTATCAACATGGGATTGCGCGACGCTCTTTACCTTCTTGAAAATGAAGGTTACAAGGTAACTTTTTCCGGTAAGGGGAAAGTTGTGACACAAACACCGGCTCCAGGAACTTCAATGGAAAAAAATCAAATTGTAAACATAATCCTTTCCGAAGAATATGAAACTAAATAGCATATTAGACAGAGTTAAAGTACTGGAAAGTCATGGTGACAAAAATGTTACCATCAGTGGTATATGTTTCGATTCCAGATCCTGTAAAAAGGGCGATCTTTTTATCGCATTACGGGGCAGTTCATCGGACGGGCATCAGTTCATAGGGATGGCTCTCAAATTTCTATGACAGGCCTTCAGAAAAAATCAAAATAGTAGGAATAACCGGAACAAACGGGAAAACAACAACAGTTACCCTGCTGTATCGTCTCTTCACTGCACTTGGATATAAATGCGGCCTTCTGTCTACTATTGTAAACTACATTGC
>JAGDMC010000243.1 GCA_017860395.1 Bacteroidota bacterium
TATTTGACAATGTTGGACTGGTAATAAATATCGAAGCAAGAGGCATAAAAGGGCCCGCGCTGCTTTTTGAGACATCCCCGGGAAACGACAGGCTCACTGGTCTTTATAGTCTTGCGAAATATCCGTATTCATATTCTCTGACTAGTTTTGTTTACAGTCTGCTGCCTAACGACACAGACTTTTCGGTTGTTAAAAATGATTTGGCAGGGCTCAATTTTTCAGTAATTGACAATCTGGATTATTATCACACAAACAGAGACAATTATGAAAACATTTCTGCAGGCTCCGTACAACATTACGGTTCTCAGATTGAGCCCATAGTTCATGAATATCTTACAAACCCATTATATAAAAACAGCTCTTATCTTAAGGGCAGCTCCGACAATGTATTTTTTACGGCACCTCTGTTCGGGCTCATTATATTTTCTAAAAATCAATATCTTGTATTCAATATTGTAGTTTTTTTGCTTGCCTACCTTATTATGCGAATCTATATGGTGAAAGGGAAATGCGGAGCATCCCAGATAATGAAGGCAATTGCGATAAATATTCTCTCACTTGTCTCTTTTTCTGCAATTGCGCTGGGGATATCATATCTGCTGGCATATCTTAATGGTACCAGTTATTCATTACTCAGAATGTCACAAATTGAATATGACGGAGAGATAATAGTTCTGTTCATTATTTTTATGGCAATGGTGAACTATATCGTAATGAGAAAGTTTTCAAGGAAGATCAGAAGAGAGGAGTTCATTTTTGGATCGCTTATTTTAAACCTGATTTTAGCGGGTGTCTTATATGCATATTCCGGTGAAAATTTCTTTTTGACCGTACCGGCTTTTCTTGCATTAATATCTCTGTTTCTAAACGTAAAGGGAAAATTTGCCTTTGCAAATTTGGTTATGGCGGTGCTGATCATTTTTGTAACGGCTCCGTTTGTATACACTCTGGCTGTTGCCTTAACAGTTGGTTCTCTTGCCGTTTACTCTTTTATTGCGGCTCTCTCTCTTAACCTGATATTGCCTCTTGCCGATTCATACTCGAGAAAAGTTGTTTTATAGAATTAATATTTAGTAACTTTGCTAACCCAAAAAAATTGGCAATGGTAATTGATAAGTATAAAGATATCAGGCCCTACAGCGATGAAGAAGCAATTGCTGCCTTTAATCGGATAGCCAGGCATCCTTTGCTCACTCAGATTTCAGCTTTTCTTTACCCCGGTAAAAACCCGGAAGAATTAAGACAGTTAATAGCCTCTATAAAAAGTGTCAATGACTTTCAATCCAAAGTAATGCTTTCTGCAATTACTAAGATCATAAGAGACACATCAAAAACACTTTCATACTCGGGAGTTGAAAAACTTAAAAACGGGAGAAAGAACCTGTTTATCTCAAATCACCGGGATATAATGCTGGATTCCGGCATATTGCAGGCAATTCTTTACCATTCCGGTGTTGAAACATCTGAAATGGCAGTAGGCGACAACCTTATTACAGATCCGTTAATGGAGGATATCGCCCGCTCAAACAAAATGATAAAAGTTGTCCGCAATACAAATCCAAGAGAGTTTTACAATTCCTCGGCACTGTTGTCGGAGTATATAAGAGGCAGTATTTCTGCTCAGAGCAGTTCCGTGTGGATTGCGCAAAAGAACGGAAGGACAAAGGACGGGATTGATGCTACGGAGCAGGGGCTTCTAAAAATGTTCGACATGAGTGGTTCGGGGGACTTTTGCAAAGACTTCGATGAACTTTCAATTGTTCCGGTTTCGCTCTCTTATGAATTTGAACCGTGCGACATTCTTAAAACCAAAGAATTATATATTTCCAGAAGAAGAAAGTATGTTAAGAGCGAAGGGGAGGACCTAAACAGCATACTTACGGGCATTATGCAATTCAAGGGCAATATCCATTTCAATTTTTGCGAACCGTTAAGTGCAAGTGAAATAAAAAGTTGTTCCGAGCTGGAAAAAAATGAAAAATACAAATCTCTGGCAGAATTAATTGACAATAAAATTGTATCAACATATCATTTATGGAAGAACAATTACATTGCGTACGACCTGTTATATTCATCAGACAAATACAACGATTTGTATACTCCAGACGAGAGGGACAAGTTCATCAGCTACGTTACGTACAAATTGTCAGATGTTGAGGGCAATCCAAAAGAGATGGAAGAGATTTTTCTTTCTGTTTACGCAAACCCTGTGCTCAGTAAAGAAAAATTATCGGAATAAGAAACATTTGGTTTTTAGATTATTAATAAAGGAAACGATATTACCCGAAGCAGAGTTATACTTCTTCGGGTTTTTTGTGTAAATTTTTGCTTGTTTTAAGGCGATAAAATTGCTAAATTTGCAAAATTGCGATGACGCAACTCATTTCGTCAAAAACCAACAGTATATGGATAAATTTATTTCTTTACAGGATGCCGTTAATAAAGTAAAAGACGGTATGACAATTATGGTTGGAGGATTCCTTACATCCGGAGGCCCAAACAATATTATGGACGCCCTGGTTAAATCCGGGGTTAAAAACCTGACTATAATATCCAACGACGGAGCATACCCGGAAAAAGGTCATGGACAATTAATTGCAAATCATCAAGTAAAGAAAATCATTACTTCCTACATCGGATCAAATCCGGTTGCGATAGATCAGATGAATGCAAAAGAACTTGAAATTGAATTTAGTCCTCAGGGAACTCTGGTTGAAAGAATCAGAGCATACGGGGCCGGCCTCGGCGGAGTTCTTACTCCAACCGGTCTTGGTACTGTAGTGGAATTAGGTAAACAGGTCATAAATGTAGATGGAAAAAACTACCTTCTTGAAACTCCTTTGAAAGCAGATATTGCATTTATAGGAGCCTCTGTTTGCGACAAGTCGGGAAATCTCTATTACAAGGGTACCACTAAAAATTTCAATCCTATAATGGCC
>JAGDMC010000244.1 GCA_017860395.1 Bacteroidota bacterium
CAATGTGGAAAAAGTATAACTACTGATTAATTTTTTTGACTAATTTTGCGGCATTATTTATACTGAATATAGGTTATCAAAAATTATAAATTATTACATTATGATTGTAAATGCCGACTTTACCAAAAGATATGAAAAGATACCGGTAGACATTTTTCAGGATTCAACTGCCGCAGCGGCAATGGTTGCCCAAAGCATAGCGGAGTTAATTAAAACCAAAACTCAAAAAGGTCTCCCATGTGTCATCGGAATAAGTGCAAGTTCATCTTCTATTCCTCTTTATGAGGAGCTTGCAAGATTATGCAGCAAGAAAAAAATTACATTCAGCAATGTTCATCTCTTTTCTGTAGATGAGTATTGGCCCCTAACAAAAAATGAATTACAGAGCCACTACAGGTTTCTTAAGGAATATCTTATCGATTTTATCGATATTCCTTCAAATAACATACATTTTCTGAACAGCGAAATTCCAAAGGAAAGCATCCACGACTATTGTAATGATTTTGAAAAATCTATTGTCGATTTGGGTGGCCTGGATGCTCTTATAATTGGCGGAATGGGCTTTAATGAACCGGGGTCTCCATATAATTCAAGAACAAGGCTCATTACATTAAACTACTCTTCAAGAGTTTCTGCTGCGTCTGAGTTCTTTGGCGTTGAATATGTGCCGTTTCATGCTCTCACAATGGGTATTGAAACTATTCTGTCTGCCAGAAAGATTTATTTCATGGCATGGGGTGAAGGCAAGGCTAATACAATAGCAAAAATGGTGGAGGGAACAGTTACGGATCAGAATCCTCTCTCCTACCTTCAGCAACATGATAATCTTGAGGTTATTATTGACACTCCGGCTGCTGCAGAATTAACAAGAATAAAAACACCATGGCTCACAGGCTCATGTGAGTGGACAGATTTCATGATAAGAAAAGCTGTATTCTGGCTGAGCAAAAAACTTGAAAAACCAATTCTTAAACTTACAGACAGAGATTACAACGATAACGGGATGAGTGATCTTGTTACGGAGAAAGGTCCTGCAAGCAAAATTAACATCAAGGTATTTAATGATTTGCAGCACACTATATCCGGATGGCCGGGCGGAAAGCCAAATTCCGATGATTCGACCAGACCTGAGCGTGCAAATCCATTTCCTAAGAGAGTTATAATATTCAGCCCGCACCCAGATGATGACGTAATTTCCATGGGTGGCACAATGGCGCGTCTTTCCGAACATGGACACGAAGTACACATTGCGTATCAGGTCTCCGGCAATATTGCCGTATTTGACCACGACGCAATAAGATTCCTTGATTTTCTAAGAGACAGTTCAAAAATATTTGAATTTGACACAAATAAAAGTCAGGACATATATCATAACGCTTTAAAAGAGCTTGGCTCCAAGCATCCGGGAGAACCCGACACACCTAACATTATGGCTGTTAAAACAGCAATACGCCGCGGAGAGGCAAAAGCTGCGTGCCGATATTTAAAGATTCCAGAAAACAGAGTTCACTTTTTGGATTTGCCTTTTTATGAAACAGGCGGAGTAAAAAAGAAGCCAATAAGTGCCGAAGATGTAAGAATAGTGAAGGAACTGCTTCAGGAAGTTAAACCTCATCAGGTATATGCAGCCGGAGATTTGAGTGACCCTCACGGAACACACAGGGTTTGCCTTCAGGCAATTCTTGCTGCTCTGGATGAACTTAAGAACGAAAGCTGGTTTAAAGACTGCAGAGTATGGCTATACAGGGGTGCATGGCAGGAATGGGATGTTGCCGATTCAGACATGGCAGTTCCACTTAGTCCGGAAGAGGTTATTATTAAGCGTGAAGCGATATTTAAACATCAGTCTCAAAAAGACAGACCTCTTTTCCCTGGATCTGATATGAGGGAGTTCTGGCAAAGAGCAGAAGAACGTAATCATAATACTGCTGTTCTGTTTGATAAGCTTGGAATGGCAGAATATCAGGCAATCGAGCTGTTTGTAAGATACGCAAATTAGGAGAGTTAATGTTTTTAGAAGGGATAACCTACACCAAACTGAAGGCTGTAGGTATCTCTTCTGAACCATTCACCTGGTTTTATCCATCTTTTAATGACGGGATCATATGCAACCATCCCAAGATCAAGTCTCAGTATAACGAAATCCAAATTAAGCCTTGCTCCCACTCCCCAGTTGAAGGCTATGCTTTTGTAGAAAGAGTTAAGTTTAAATAACCCCTCTTCCCGTCCGGATTCACTTCTAAGTGTCCATATATTACCAGCATCTGCAAACAGGGCACCCTCTACTTTCCAAAACATATTAAATCTATATTCTGCATTTACCTCCAGCTTAAAATCGCCTGTTTGGTTTGGAATGGAGAATGTTGTGTCAATTTGCGCAGATCCAGGGCCTATTGTTCTTGCCTGCCATCCTCTGAGGCTATTTGCACCTCCGGCGTAGAACAGCTTTTCAAAAGGCAGCGATTTTGAATTTCCGTAAGCGTAACCAAGGCCGATATTAAATCTGGTTGAAAATGAATTTTTATTGTCAAGCCGCCACGTTTTAGAGACCGTGAGGTCAGAGCGGAAATATTGGGAATATGGGCTCTTCCATATAGTTTTAGCTCCGGTTGAATCTGTAGGCAGTTTAGAATTAAAGATGCTGATCAGATTGCCGGAAATATCATTTATCCACCTTACATAGAAAAAAGAGACCTTTGGATATGGAGAAGGGTCGGTTGTATAATATATTGTTGCTCCGGCGCCCATATCAAAGTGATTTTTATATGAGTTACGCAGGAATGGATCCGTCAGGTTATCGAAAAAAGTAGATGAGATGTTATTCAGTTTAACGATACTTAACTGTATCGGATATACTCTGTAATAGAATTTTCCACTACTCCAGCTATAACCGTAATTAAGTGAAATAAGGTTTCTT
>JAGDMC010000053.1 GCA_017860395.1 Bacteroidota bacterium
ATTTATAAGAATCCTTTCGGATTTTGGATCAAGTGCAGAGCGTTTAAAAAGTTCCTCAACAATGCGCCTTTTCATCTCTTCAGTTGCCTTGTTGGTGAATGTTACTGCAAGAATGTGTCGGTATGCAAAGTCGTTGGTAAAGAGCAGCCTCAGATACTCCATTGAGAGGTTGTGGGTTTAGCCTGAACCCGCCGAAGCCTTAAATACTTTAATCTTTCCTCTCATTACCTGCAAATTACATTAAACGGGCAAAATTCACATCTTTCAACAATCTCAGTCTGTACAAAAGGAACTGTTTTATCAAATATTTCTAAAACTTTTGTTCTGAGAAGGTCTTCAAATACATCAGTCATTTCGGGAGTTACCAGCTCTTCGTTTGAATTCCCTTTTACTATTTCCCTCAAAAGATAAGGCGCTGTTATAAGATTCTCTTTTTTGCCGCACATGTATGCATACAAAAACATCTGCCTTGTAACATCGTATTTCTTTTTTGACTCCGAATCAAAAAGGTCGCTTAAATCGTTATACCTGTCCGGGCCTTTACCTGTCTTATAATCTACAATGCGCAGTATTCCGTCTCTCTCGTCTGTCCTGTCTATTATTGCCTTAAACATAATGCTTCTCTCCGAATCAAGGGCAAATTCCTTTTTAAGTGTCTGTTCCGAAGATACATACCTGAAAGGGGCAATAGTGATGTCATATTCCAGCGTCTTTTCGACATACCGCACAATAAGCTTCTCTACAAGAAGATTATGGCCCTTTATCTCTTTTACTTTTTGAATTTCACAAAAAGCGGATTCAACTGTATTTTCTATTTTATCTTTGCTGCGAATGAGTTCAGTCAGCAATGCCTTTGAAATTACTTTGTTTACGTAAGGTAAATAAAGATTCTCCATAGATTTGTGAAATATGGTTCCAAATGTATTGGCTTCAACAGATTCCGAAACCTCTTCTTCCTCTTCTACCCTTCTTACATACTTAAAATAAAACCATAACGGGCATTTTACGTATGTATTCAGTGCCGAAGCCGATAAAAATTTGTTCCTGCTCAGATAGTTGTTTTCCAGGAGAGACATAACCCCTGAATCCTTTACAACTTCAATTTTTTCACGGGCTCTTTTTTCTATTCTGTAAGTTGCTATTTTTTCTTTTAAAGGAACTTTGTAATGGTATTTCAGCTGCATTATAAACCGGCTCTGTTCTCCTGTTACCAGCCCTTCTGTTCTTGTATCATAAAGAAGGAAGAGTTTTTTTGCACGGTAAATTGAGCGGTAAAAGTGATATGCGGTAACACCGTCGCGGTATTCATAATCCGGAAGGGCAAAGCCTTTTCTCAAATTGTGAGGGATGAACGAATTTGACCCGGAGCGTGTTGGAAATACCCCGTCATTCATTGAGCAAATAATGAGGTTATCAAAATCAAGGCACCTTGTTTCCAGTACTCCCATTATCTGAAGCCCGGAAAGGGGTTCCCCCCTGAAAGGAATTGAAGTGCTGTTTACGAGCTGGCGGAAAAGCCTTAAATATGTATCAATAGACATAGGGATATGAAGGTCCCCGAGCCTTGTTATAAAAGTATACAGATAATAGACAAATTCCTTTTCTACCCGTGTAATGTCAATTTTTTGAATTATATAATCCAGAACAGAGTGCAGGTATACGGAAAGTTTGTCAATGTTTTCTTCGGGAGCGGCCTTATCATCCGTAACTTTTCTGAAAATCATTTGCAAAAGTTCACTCTCCCTGAAAAGCTCCTGTGAAACATAAATAATGTTCCCTTTTATTATTTCATTTTCTGCCCTTTGAGCATCGTTCCCGGATATGAGTTTTATATAACCGTGCCTGAGCACAGGCAAAACACGCCTGAAATAGAGCGGCCCCTTTTGCAATTCGATAAAACTCTCAACGAGTGAAACAATAGAGCCTTCTCTTAGCGGATAACCCATTGTAACATTTATGCTGCCGGCTCCTTCATCCACAGAATGAAGCAAAGGCGTCAGAAGAGATTCGTCCGGAAGTACAACCGCAGTATTAATTCCCCCTCCGCATAAATTTATTAACTCCCCTGCAATTTTCACCTCTCCTGCCGAGGACGGAACTCCAATAATTTCAATTTCCGGTTTATAGTCAACAGAGAAGTCTATATCCTCTTTTGAAGGGAAATTAATTATATTATCCCTCATAAAGAGCGAAGCCTTGTTGTTGACATCGGTAATCATATCTCCGCAAAAATCCCAGTAAAAATCGGCCTTACCCTGTTTTTTCAGGGAGCTCATAAGCAGTTTTTCACAATTGTTGACAGCGTTAAAACCTACGAATACAATTTCTCTGTATCCTCCAAGTTTTTCGTGAATATATGATAGATTTCCGTCCTTTTGCGATATGAGAGACTCTGCTATTTTTCTGTATATCATCCCCTCATATCCGCATCCATCCTTCTCGAGGTCCTCACGAAGCGCTATATAGAGCGGGTAAAGTATTTCCCAAAGAGATTTGAATTTCAGCTTTTTCTCACTTGAGTCCGATGGCAGGAAACTTGTCCAGAAACTTTTTACGGCTTCCATCTGATTCTCGGTAAGAAATGAATAGTCACTGTCTATATCCTTGAGATCTTTAATGTTTGCAAAGAGTTTTTGCGGATTTACAAGGTATTTGTCCACATCATCAAAGTCGGCAAGAACTATCTCTCCCCAAAACATAAATTCATCAAAACTCTCCTTCGAACCGGAAAGTCCGATATAAATTCTGTAGAGTCGGAAAAGAACATCCAGCCGGTCTGCAACACGATAACCGGAAAGTCTTGTAAAAAGATCGTTTATTGTTAAAATCGCAGGAGAAAAAAGCGGCTTATCTGCTACTTCTCCAAGTGACTTCTGAAAGAACAGCCCCGCACGCCTGCCGGGGAATACAAAACACATTTCGCTTATGTTCTGCCCTTCCCGTGCATAAAAGCGGGAGGCAATCTCCTTCAAAAATTTCATTACAGACTACGCTTTCTAAGCTCTTTTGCCTGCTCTTCAAAACCAGGCCGGCCAAGAAGGGCAAACATGTTTTTCTTATAATCTTCAACTCCCGGCTGGTCAAAAGGGTTTACGCCCAACATATAGGCACTTATACCGCAAGCCTTTTCGAAGAAGAAGAAAAGAGCTCCAAGATTAAACTCATTTATTGATGGCATTGTTACCCTGATATTTGGCACGCCACCGTCCACATGGGCTATTCTTGTGCCAAGTTCTGCCATTTTATTGCATTCGTCTATCGCTTTTCCTGAAAGAAAATTAAGCCCGTCAAGATTTTGGATATCGTTTGAAATTGAGAGCGACCGATTGGCTTTCTCTACACTTAAAACTGTTTCAAAAAGAATCCTCTCGCCGTCCTGTATATACTGACCCATCGAGTGCAAATCGGAAGTAAAGTTAACAGATGCCGGGAAAATCCCCTTCTTCTCTTTTCCCTCACTCTCTCCGTAAAGCTGCTTCCACCACTCTGCAACATATTGCAGTTTTGGATTATAGTTTACAAAAATCTCAACCTTTTTGCCACTTTCATACAAAGCATTTCTTATTGCTGCATATATCAGGGCCGGATTGTTTTCCGACCTTTCCGATGTTATTTTTGCCATCTCAGCCGCACCGGCAAGAAGGGATTTGATATCGTACCCTGCAAGCGCAACAGGAAGGAGCCCAACAGGAGTAAGAACAGAAAAACGTCCCCCAACATCGTCGGGAATAATAAATGTGGTATAGCCTTCGTTGTCTGCAAGCTTTCTCAAAGCACCTTTTGAACTGTCGGTTACTGCCACAATTCTTTTTGCACTCTCTTTCCTTCCGTATTTGTCTTCAAAGAATTTCTTTATAATCCTGAATGCAACTGCCGGTTCTGTTGTTGTTCCCGACTTTGATATCACTACCGCCGCTGCAGAGCGCTCTCCCAAAACATCCATAAGTTCGGACAAATACTCTTCAGAAAGATTTTGTCCTGCAAATACGATTTTTGGCCCCTTAAACGTCTTGCCGTAAAGGTCAAAATGATGTGAAAGGGCTTCAATGGAAGCTTTTGCGCCAAGGTATGACCCTCCTATTCCAATAACAACTACTATTTCTATCTCTTTTTTCCATCTTTCGGAAACAAGTTCAATTTCCCCGATTACAGATTTATCTGATTCCGAAGGTAAATCGAGCCATCCCAGAAATTCACTGCCTTTTCCATCTCTGCCTTCAAGAGTATCAAATGCTTTAAGAGCATTCCCGAATGCCTGCTCTATTTGACCGGTAGTAAGAAAATGCCTGGTTGCATTAAAATCTACTTTTATAATCTTTTCCATAAATTACTGCAATTGTTCGGTTAACTGTTTAATGATATATGCAGGATACTTGTGTTCATAAAGTATCTTATACATCGCCTCTGCAATTGGCATGTCCACATTGTATTTCTTGTTTATTTCGTAAATACATTTGGTGCCGTAATAACCTTCGGCAACCATGTTCATTTCAACCTGTGCAGAGTGTACGGAATATCCCTTGCCAATCATACTGCCGAATGTTCTGTTTCTGCTGAACTGGGAATAACATGTAACAAGCAGGTCTCCCAGATAGGCCGATTTAGAGGTTTTTCTGTTAGAATCCGGGTGAGTGGCATGAAGGAAGTCCCTCATTTCGTGGAATGAATTCGTAATGAGAACAGCCATAAAGTTGTCTCCGTAAGAAAGAGCGTGGCAGACACCTGCTGCAACAGCATAAATGTTTTTAAGAACAGCCGCATATTCAACTCCGTAGATATCGGTTCCCGGAACTGTCTTAATATAACTGCAGGTAAACACATCGCAAAGCGAGCGTGCAACTTCTATGTACTTGCTGGAAAGAGTAAGATATGAAAGCCTTTCCATGGCTACTTCTTCGGCGTGGCAAGGGCCGCTTATAACTGCTATCCTGCCATATGGTACAAAATGGTTAATGTTAAAATACTCCGCTATGGTAATATTGTCTACTGGAACCATGCCTTTAATGGCTGTAACAATAAACTTATCCTCAAGAGAGCGTTTAATTTTAATTGCCTCGTTCATAAAATAGGCAGACGGTATCGTAAACAGCAGAACATCTGCAGAATCTATTACTTCATTAATGTCGGAGCTGAAGTCAATTTTTGAAGATTCAAACTGAACCGCCTGAAGGTAATATGGATTGTGTCCTGTTTGTTTAAGCTGGTCCATCATCTCATCATCCCTCACATACCAGGAAATCCGCTCCTGATGATTAAGCAGCAGTTTTGCCAGAGCCGTTGCCCAGCTTCCGCTGCCAATCATTGCATAGCGAAGGTCCTTTCTTTCAAAGAAATTATCCATGTCGATATAAAATTGTTTATCCAGGTTTTTAGTAACACAAATATACCCATTTTGTAACATTTTCTAAATAAAACTTCTACTTTTGCAGACACATTATGTGGAAACTAAAATAATGGATATTAAGACATTGCATAACAAAGCCTTAGACGGCAGCCCTCTGACTCTTCAGGAGGGAGTTTTTCTATATACAAACAGTACTGCACAGGAACTCTTTTCTCTGGCAAACCGGATAAGGTTTAAACTAAACCCCGCTCAAAAGGTAAGCTGGCAAATTGACCGGAATGTGAATTACACAAATATCTGCATCTCCGGTTGTCTGTTTTGCAACTTTCATTGTACCATATCACAGAGTGATAAGGGATACACGGCAACAAAAGACGAGTACAGGGAAAAGATTGCCGAGCTCCGGATGATGGGAGGCGATCAGATATTGCTTCAGGGCGGGCTTCACCCGAATTACGATATCACTTTCTACGAACAACTATTCACAGACATTAAGTCCATAGATCCGGAACTAAAGCTCAACGCACTTGGCCCGCCGGAGGTTGCGCATATTGCCAGGATAAGCAAAATATCAATAGAAGAGACTCTCCGCAGATTAATTGCTGCGGGCCTCACATCTCTTCCCGGAGCAGGAGCAGAAATACTGTCGGACAGAGTAAGAAAAGTTCTCTCTCCGGCAAAACCAAACAGCGCAAAGTGGGTTGAGGTGATGAAATGCGCACACCGGCTTGGACTCGGCTCTACAGCCACAATGGTATACGGGCATATCGAGACTCTTGAAGAGAGAATTGGTCACCTGGTTACTATCCGGGAAATTCAGGACTGCAAACCAAAGGAGGCTCCGGGTTTCCGGGCATTCATCTGCTGGCCTATGCAAACAGAGGATACTAAACTTGCCCAAATGTTTTCAATAACCCCTCTCAGTGCGGTAGAACACCTGAAAATGGTTGCAATCTCGAGGATAATGTTAAACAATATTCCTCATATCCAGGCATCATGGCTCACCATAGGACCAGAACTGGGAAAGATTGCGCTCCATTGCGGTGCCGATGACATGGGATCAATTATGATTGAGGAAAATGTAGTCTCTTCTGCGGGTGCAGATTATAGAAGGAATAAAGAGGAGATGCAAAAAATGATAACCGATGCCGGATTTGAACCCTGGCTCAGGAATCAGGATTACTCTCCGCGTTAAACAGAGAGCTCTCTTTATCTGCAAGATATCCTGTATCCGAAGGAAGGTTTTTACTCAATGCAGCCTCTACGGCCAGAACATCGCACCTTTCATTTTCTTTATGACCGGCGTGCCCTTTTATCCACACAAATTTGACTTTGTGAAGCCTGTATATTTTAAGGAAACGTTCCCATAAATCCGGGTTTTTCTTTTTGGAAAATCCTTTTTTCTCCCAGTCAAAAAGCCATCCCTTGTTTACAGCATCGCAAACATAAGAGGAATCGGAATAAACTGTTATTACGGACCCGCTTTTTTTGAGAGCTTCAAGGCCAACTATAACCGCAAGAAGTTCCATGCGGTTATTTGTAGTTAAAAGATATCCGCCGGATAACTCTTTCCTGTGACTTCCGCTTTTAAGAACAACCCCGTAACCTCCGGGGCCGGGATTACCCCTCGATGCTCCGTCGGTAAAAAGCTCAATCATTGTTGTTTCGGGAAACAGGTGTTTCTACTTTGAGCGGATTTGCCCTAATTACTTCGTATTCTTGTCTTTTGTTGAATATATCTATTGCACAATATATTGCCGAAAGCATTGATGCACCGGAAGCAAGGTTTTTTCCTGCTATATCATGGCCTGTCCCATGATCGGGAGAGGTTCTCACAACCGGCAAACCGGCCGTGAAATTTACACCGTTCTCAAATGAAAGTGCCTTGAACGGTATCAAACCCTGGTCGTGATACATGGCAAGGACCGCATCAAATTTTGACATAAGCGGCGATGCAAAGAAACCGTCTGGTGAATATGGACCAAAAGCCAGCTCTCCTGAATGTTTAAGAGTTTTTATCGCCGGTTTTATAATCTCTTCTTCTTCTGTACCAAGCAGTCCTTCATCTCCGGCATGCGGGTTAAGGGAGAGAACGGCAATTTTAGGCCTGTCTATTCCAAAATCTTTCCTGAGAGATTCCGCCATGAGTTTATACTTGAGAATAATTAGGTCGGAAGTGATGTTTGATGCAATACTCTTTACCGGTAAATGGTTTGTAACCAGTCCCACTTTAAGTGCGGGAGAAACCATAAACATAAGTGATTCCTGAACGCCAAACTCTTTTGCAAGATATTCTGTATGCCCGGGAAAACTAAATCCGTCGCGATTCATGGATGCCTTATTGAAAGGGGCTGTAACCAGCACGTCTATTTCTCCTTTTTTGAGATCGGCAACTGCAGTTTCAAGTGCAAGCATGGCACCCCTGGCGCTCTCCGATGAAGCTTTTCCAGGTTCGGCTACAAGAGAATCAGGTATGCAGTTGATGATATTTATTCTTTTGGGATGCAATTCTTTGGGAGAGTTTACGATATTTGTGGAGAGTCCCTCCATCTCCGGGATATTCTTCTTGTGAATGCCAAATATTCTTGATGACCCGTAAATAACAGGAGTGCACATTTCCAGAATTCTGGGATCCGAGAGAGCCTTGATAATAACTTCGTAAGAAATTCCATTACTGTCTCCCTGCGTTATTCCAACCACTATTTTATTGTTCATATTGCGCGCTTAAAGAATTTTTTTGCAAGATACAAAATTTAGATAAGATTGTTAACTTTGTGGCATGCCGAGCATGCTGGACAGTGAAATCAAATTTCTTCCCGG
>JAGDMC010000245.1 GCA_017860395.1 Bacteroidota bacterium
CAGGTGCTTTCTGGATAAAAATATCTCCAGGGTTGCCATTTTGGAAGGCAAATATCACCAGATCGACAGCTCCGTCAAGAGTCATCATGAATCGTGTCATATTCGGGTCGGTGATAGTTAAAGATTTCCCTTTCTTGATCTGCTCGACAAAAAGAGGGATTACCGAGCCTCTTGAGGCCATCACATTTCCATAGCGTGTGCCGCAGAAAACCATACCGGATGAATTCAGATTACGAGATTTTGCAATCATCACCTTTTCGCTAAGGGCTTTTGACATGCCCATGGCATTTATAGGATACACCGCTTTGTCGGTACTGAGGACTATAACCCTGCTAACATGGTTCTCTATTGCAGCATTGAGAACGTTCTCACAGCCCAGGACATTAGTCCTGACTGCTTCGGTGGGAAAGAATTCGCACGAGGGGACCTGTTTCAGAGCAGCAGCCTGGAAAACAAAATCAACTCCTTTCATAGCACTTTTAATGCCTTCAAAGTCTCTGACATCACCGATGTAGTATTTTATCTTGGGATTCTGATAGAATTGGCGCATGTCGTCCTGTTTTTTTTCATCGCGGCTGAAAATACGGATTTCTCTTATTCCAGTATTAAGGAAACGGCGTAAAACTGCATTTCCAAAGGAACCGGTTCCTCCAGTGATCAATAGAACTTTATCAGTGAACATCTTTTTTAGCTTTTTGTGTAACATTTATTAAACGCTGGAATTCATTTCTTACATTTTGGGCATTAAACTTTTCCAAGGCATAACGAACTGCATTCCTGCTTATTTTCTCTCTATAATCTTTATTGTCAAATAAAATCCTAAATGCAATCGCTAAATCCTGACGATCATGTTTAGTAACACACAGGCCGCATTCATTTTGAATAAAAAACTTAGAAACTGCCGTTTCTTCAGGAGAATAGACCAAAATTGGTGTCCCGGAGATCATATATTCTGAAGCTTTAGTTGGCATGGATAATTTTAGATAGTCAAGTCCTTCCTTGCTGAAATCATTTGCGAGAACAAGTATGTCTGCTTCGGAAAATATTTTCGGAATGTCTTTAAGATTAGCTAAGGGATTAATTATGACGGAGTTGAATTTAATCAGTTGTGAAAGAACATTAGGCTCAATAGCAGGGGTCTGGATATGCAGTTTAACTTTATACCCTTCGTTATTAAGAGACTCCAGAACAGTAGCTACCTCCACCAATGATTCTGAGATTCCAATCCCTATCCTTCCCGAGTAAAGAACCTTGATATATTCTTTGTTAAGTGAATAATCTCTCTTTGCATTTAATAACCAGACCTCCGTTTCAATTGGATTATGAAAAGGCAAAAAAGTTCTTCCATATCTATTCAAATACTCAGCTGTCATAGCATCACTTATACTGAGCCGAAGATCAACTCTATCAAAAAGAGATTTCAATTCTTTATCAATCTTCCTGGTCCAAAACTTTCTAAAAGGGCCTTTATTACTTATTGTTGTTGGCCAGTCATCCATCATATGAATTATGGTCGGCCAGTTCTTAAAGCCTATCAGTTCATTTGCAAAACGTATTTCTTCCCGTGTGGAAACCTGCAGGTAAAGAACTTCCGGATTGAAGTCAAGTAACCACTTCCTGAGTCTATCCGAGATAGATACTCTGGAAGCAAAATGAAGAACACCAATCCATCCCAAAAACGGATAAAAAAAAGTATTAACGATTTGATATCTAAACCCTTTTTGAGTTTGGTTATTGGAAGGTTCTTTTGATTTGCCAAAAGTTTTCAATCCTGATTCAAATTTCCGCTGTATAAGATTAAACGGGAAAATCCATTTGTGTTCATCCCTGCCAAGTTGGTAATATATATCGCAAACATCTGTTGTTACATTAGACAGTCCGTGAGCGAAAAAAACTACTGCGATTTTGTTTTTAGGCCACCCCCTGAACAGGTTGGTTAAAGTAATTCCTCCTCCTGAGAAATCATTAAAGGGCTGGCCAAAAATTAAAACTTTGCTCATTACCATGATTACACAAAGATGCTTACTCCCGACCCGGAGGGCAAACTAACAAAACTTGAAAAATGTCGTAAGAAATATTCATTTCGCCTGCTCATTTACCAATCCTGCCAGCATTGTCTGGAAATTCTCCCTCACGAGAGTCGCCTCGAATAATTTACTCGCTATTCCTACCGCATTTCTCGTCCATTTCTTTCTGAAATCTTCATGTTCTATAATAAACTGAATGGCACGCATTATTTCGTTCATTTCATGACTAGTCAGACAGTAAGCACAGTCATTCTCAGAACAGAATCTCGATATGGCAGTTTCGGCCGGAGCAAAGACTATAATTGGAGTGCCCGACATCATATACTCCGAAGCTTTTGTTGGCATGGAGAATTGAGCGTAATTCATCCCGTTCTGATTAAAATCAAGGGGAAGCAATAACAAATCAGAGCCAGCCAGAAGAGCCGGAACATCCTCATGCTTAACAGGTAATGAAAGTCTGACATTCTTCAGATTCCTTATCAATCTTGAATCAGGCGAATCCAGGTCAGGAGTGAAGATATCAAGGCATATTCCCGGACGCTCCCCGGGCCAACTGGAAACAGCTTTTGAGAAGAAATACAAGGACTCTTTATTAGCCATGCCAATCCTTCCTAAATACAAAATTCTTAGTAAATTATCTTCAGCAAAACCTTTTTTTTCCAACCCTGAGAATTTTCTGGTGTCAATGGGATTATGGAAGGGTATGAAGTCTTTTCCATATCTCTTTTTATATTCCGACGACATTGCATCACTGATACTCAGGAACAGATCCATTCTGTCAAGGAGACTTCTGAATTCCTTATCAATTTTCTTTCCAAGATAGTTCTTTAGTAATCCCTTGCTG
>JAGDMC010000054.1 GCA_017860395.1 Bacteroidota bacterium
GTCAGACTCTTTTTTTTTGCCCAAAAGACAAAGTTATCCCAGAGATAATCACCTGTCCATATACCGTATCGGTCACCGTCCATCCTCAGTCGCTCAGCTCCGCTTCGCTCCCTGCGGCTGAGTGTGCCCGAGTAAGGTATATGGACAGCTAATCTTTCCGTAACATCTTTTTGTTTTACTAAAAAAGAGGCTGAAGACCCTTTTGAAATGGCGGCGGATACTCTTGCACTTGAGACTATTATTTTAGGAAGAGCCCGGCCGGGAAAATGGTGCGACTATGCCGTGGGTTAATGAGCCTTGAGGCAAACCATTCGGCCGAAAAAGTTGGCCAAAGCATGCAAGAATCAAATAATCAAATATATCCTAAAAATGAAGAGACATCACATCTCTTCATTTTTAGTAATCACCTCACTATTAAATAGTCTCAGGCTGCGTAGCAATATATTAGGCAGAGGATTTAGATATACTCATACTCATTCCCGCAAAAAACGAGAAACTGAAGAAAATCTTTCCATGCAAGCGAAATGGACGCTCTGTTGTCATTAGGATGGAAACAGATAATGTCTGTTTGCTCAAGATCTTTATCTATAAATAGTTTTACGTGATGTTCCGAATCATTTATCAGCCCAAATGGAGATACCGAACCGGGCTCTAACCCCAGGTATTTTAACATTCTCTCTTTTGATGCAAAGGTGAGTTTTCCCTGTCTGAGGCTCTTTTCCAAATCGTGAATATTTAATTGCCTTGTGCATTTGAGTAAAACCAGATAATGTCTGTCACCTTTATGGTTTCTGAAAAAAAGGTTTTTACAATGTTCCCCCGGCATGTTTCCTCTGTATTTAAGAACATCGTCCATAGTAGGCAATGAAGGATGATTATGTAATGTGTATTTAATATGGATTTTATCTAAAAATTCGGTGACTTTATCAATATTTCCCATTAATATATTTTTTAATCCCTAAAGAGTAATAAAAAAATAATGTTTTGCATGAAATGTTTATAAATTTACACAAACATTAATTCCCGCACCAAAATAACTTATAATTTAAGTATGATAAAACTTTTTTTGGCTATAGTTACGCTATCCTTTCCTCTGGCGCTCCTTCCTGCTCAAAACAGAGATGATTATGAAAGGTACATGCAGGAATCAGGGACAAATTCCATTCTATTCAGGGGGTCTTCACCGCTCCTTTACTCATTTAAGTATACGGGTACTTTTTTTGCGTATTCTCCGGTTTTTGAAAAGGGAGAATTAAGATACAACGGCAAAAATTACCATAATGTCGAAATGAACTTAAACAGCCATCTGGATGAACTGTATGTGAAGTTCAACGGATCTGCAATAGTGGTTACTCTTAACAATGATTTAACAGAAAGCTTTAATATCGGAAATAAGTTTTTTGTGAATTTAAAGGGAGATGATAAACAGGGTTCTCCTGCTCCCGGATTCTATCAGGTTCTTTATCGCGGAAACGATGCTCTGTATAAAAAAATCAAAAAAACTTATCAGGAAAGGATTGCACAGAGCTATACCGAAGGTGCAAACAATAAACTTGAAAGGTATTTCAAAACCTCCGAGACATATTATCTCTTAAAGGGAAATGTTTACTTCATTATTAAAAACAGATCTGCTCTTATGAACCTTTATAAGAACGAAAAAAGAGACTTGGGGCGCTTTGTACGGGAATCAAATCTAAACTTCTACGATTTCAAAGACGAGGCTTATGTGGCAATTATGAATTTTGTTGAATCCGGAAAGAGATAAAAAATGAAAAAATCACTGTTTTTCTTATGCATACTGCTAATAATGCCCGGCCTTGTGCGGGCACAGCAGATTGAGAGAATTGTTGCGAACAAAATTCACATTGACTCATTGGCAATCCTTTCAAATAGAAATTTTGGCCTGAAGATATATTATCAGGGAAATACAAATATTGATTCTCTTAAACTTTCAATATCATCAACAAAAACCAGTTTCCCGGGAGATCTTGAAAATGTACTCAGGCCGGAAGGCTTTTCGGTTACTCTGCTGGGGGATAATATTTTTATTTTGAAGGGAAAGGGAATCGTTAAGAATTTTCCTGAGGGTTATTTTGAAAGAAGCAACTACAAACTAAACGAATCCTCAGATTTAAACCAAGCCTCATTAAATGAGGGAATCGCTAAATCGGAAAATAAAATTTATAAAATTGGTGACCCAAATGCTCCTAAAAAAACGGGCAGAGCAATCTTAAGCGGTTATGTCAAAGACTTAAGTACCGGAGAACCATTGATTGGCGTTGCGGTTTTTATTGAAAATCCAAATACAAGCGCAACAACTGATGCTTATGGTTTCTACAGAATTCCGCTGCCAAAGGGAGAGCAAAACCTTCTTCTTAAAGGTTATGGGCTTGAAGATGCCAAACTTATGCTCGATGTTTACGGAGACGGCCAGCTTGATATTGCTCTCAAAGAAAAAATATATTCGCTCAAAAGTGTTGTACTTTCTGCGGAAAGCACACATAATCTGAGAAGTACGCAAATGGGACTTGAAAAAGTCCGCATCGACAGGATTAAACATGTACCTGCGGCATTTGGAGAGGCAGATGTTATGAAAATAGTACTAACACTGCCCGGAGTAAAAACAGTAGGCGAGGCATCAGGCGGGTTTAACGTCAGGGGAGGAGCAACAGATCAAAATCTTATACTTTTCAATGAGGGAACTATATACAACCCCACTCACCTTTTTGGTCTTTTCTCTGCTTTCAATGCAGATATCGTGAATGATATAGAATTGTACAAGAGTACGATTCCGGCAAGATATGGGGGAAGAATTTCTTCTGTCCTCGAGATAAACAGCCGGGATGGCAACAGCAAAAAAATTACCGGCTCTGCAGGCATAGGTCTGCTGACAGGTAAATTTCACCTGGAAGGGCCTATCATAAAAAATAAGACAAACTTTATAATTGGAGCAAGAACAACTTATTCCGACTGGATTCTTGGCATGCTTCCGGAGAGTAGCGGTTACAAAAACGGTACAGCTGCTTTTCATGACGTAACAGCCGGTATAAGCCATAAAATTGACTCAAAAAACACATTGTACCTTAATGCATATTATTCGAAAGATGGTTTCAAGTTCAATACCGATACAAGCTTTTATTACCAAAACCTGAATGCCTCTTTAAAATGGAGAAGTCTCATCAATGAGCACCACAACCTTGTAATAAGTGCAGGATACGACCACTACAACTATAAGACAAGCGATGTGGGAAATGCAGTAAATGCATACAGTATGAATTTTGCCATCAAGCAGATTTTCTTAAAAGCGAATTTCAACTGGCTCATAAATGAAAAACACTCATTAAACTATGGTCTTAACTCCGTTTTCTATCAATTGAATCCGGGTTCCCTCCTTCCTATTGGAGACGAATCTCTTGTAATACCTAAAATTCTCTCTGTCGAAAGAGCGACTGAATCGGCTCTTTACCTCAGTGATAACTGGAGCATTTCCGACAAACTTTCGCTTGACCTGGGCTTGAGATATTCATATTATACTGCTCTTGGCGAAAAAACATATTATAAATATTTTGCCGGAGAACCAAGAAGTGAACTGTCTATCATTGACACCGTAACAGTTGGGGCAGGCAAATTTGTAAAACCGTATCACGGACCTGAGTTCAGAATATCTGCCAGATATGCCTTCAACAACGATTTCTCGTTTAAGATAGGATTTAACAGTATGCGGCAGAATATTCACATGCTTTCCAATACAACGGCTATTTCTCCTACGGACACCTGGAAACTGAGTGATGCCAATATTGTTCCCCAGAGCGGATGGCAAACTGCTTTCGGTTTATATGGCAATACTTTTGGGCAGAGAATAGAACTTTCGCTTGAAGGTTACTATAAGGAGATGTACAATTATCTTGATTATAAGAGTGGTGCAATATTAAACATGAATGAGTATATCGAAAGGGATGTTGTGGAGACAAACGGGAAAGCTTATGGAATAGAGTTTATGGTCAAAAAACCTCTTGGTAAGCTTAACGGATGGATGGCTTATACATATTCAAAAACAATGCTGCAACAAACCGTTAAGGACCAGGGTGCCTTAATAAACAACGGAGATTGGTACCCGGCATCTTATGACAAACCGCACGATTTGAAAATTATCGCTAACTACAAATTTACACAGCGATTCAGTATTTCTTTGAATGTGGATTATTCAACAGGCCGCCCTGTTACCATTCCTCTCAGCAAGTACTATTATGGAAATGGCTATCGTCTTTTCTACTCAGACAGGAATGCATATAGAATTCCGGACTATTTCAGGATGGACTTCGCGATAAACATAGAGCCGAGCCATAATCTTAAATTATTGACTCATAGTACAATTACTCTTGGGGTATATAATCTTACCGGCAGGAAAAATGCCTACTCTATCTATTATGATACAAACAGCGGGACGAAGATTCAGGGGTACAAACTCTCAATATTCGGTGCACCGATTCCTTATATTACATACAACATAAAATTTTAGTCCATAAGTTATGAAGGTTGTTAAATTATATATTTATACGCTTATCTCGGCCCTTATGATTAATGGCTGTATTACACCTTTTGAACCGGAGGGTTATGCCCAGCTGGAGAATCTGCTGGTTATCGAAGGAGATATCTCTGTAAATGAACAAACTGAAATTATTGTCAGCCGTTCGCTAAAACTTAATGATATATCTAAAAGAAATTACATTAAAGGTGCTGTTGTATGGGTTGAAAGTGAGCTGGGAGTAAAATTCCCTGCAAACCAGGTAATTTCCGGTACAGATGTAAAATATGTTGCAAATACTGCCGGGCTGGATATATCAAAAAAATACAAACTCTGCGTCAGAACTCCGGATGGTAAGTCCTATGAATCGGATCTGGTTCCTGTAATCATATCTCCGGATATCGACAGTATTGAGTTTGTAACAGACACTTTAAACAAAAGGGTGACGTTTTATGTAAATACCCATGACGACAACAATAAGACACATTATTACAAGTGGAGTTATACCGAGGATTGGGAATTTACTTCTCATATATATTCTTCGTTTGAGTACAATCCTCTTACGATGAAGATAACAGAGATTCCTTCTTTTCAAAAAAATCGTTTTTATTGCTGGAATAAAGATGTTTCAAAAACAATATTAGCAACATCTACAACGCATCTCTCTTCCGACAGGGTATACAGGATGCCATTGGTTTCCATGGGGTCGCTTGACTTAAGGATATCCGTCTTATACTGTATTGATGTGAAGCAAAGAGCACTTTCCCGTGAAGGATACCAATACTGGGAAACACTCAGAAAGAACTCCGATCAGGTTGGAGGCATATTTTCCCCGCAGCCGAGCGAAATGAAAGGTAATATTAAATGTATTACAGATCCCGAAGAAACAGTACTTGGATTCATCAGTGCCGGTTATGTCTCCAAAAAGAGATTTTTTGCCTCAAAGGAAGAAATAGGCGTTTATTACAACCCTCACATATGTGAAACAGTAATTCCGGAAAGCTTTGCTCCTCCGGTTGCATGGTCAACAATGTTTGACACAGGATACGATGTTGTGAGCAATAGCCCTTCCACTAATGAAAGCGTATGGGCACCTGTTGCCTGTGTCGACTGCAGGATTTTTGGAACAAAAAACAAACCTTCATTCTGGCCCAACGATCACATTTAATAATATGATTATATGAAAAAAATATATTTTCTTGTCATTTTACTTGTTTCAGTATCTACTTCTGTTTCAGCAAAAAGAAGCATAGAAAGGATATATATAAGTACCGATAAAACTGCATATGTATCAGGCGAAACAGTGTGGTTATCTGCTTTCTGTCTGGATATAGCAGATGGGAAGAAAGTTTTGACGGACTTAAGCTCAATAGCATATCTTGAACTTCACTCTTCGTCGGGAGTAATATTAACTTCAAAAATTGCTCTTTTTAATGGCAGAGGAAGCGGAAGACTTGAAATTCCGGAAGGAACTCCTACCGGCAACTATAAGTTGATTTCATATACAAAACAAATGCTTAATGAAAGGGATATTCCTTTTTTTGAGAAGACAATATCTGTTTATAACACACTAAGCACAGACAGGACAAAGGAGAGTAATGTTATTACCAGGGACTCTTTAAGGATAGTGGAGGGCATAAAATGGCCTTCGCAAAACATCGATTTTGACGGCAAGGTGCTGAGAACAGATTTCTCCGCTTCTGCGACATTTAAAAAGGGAGAATCCATATCGTTTAAGCTTGCCAATAGTTCAGAGAAGCCATTAACAATGAGAGTTTCCATTGCTAAATCGGATGCATTGCCTGTTTATGACAATACTGACATCAAAAGCTATATAAACGACAGGATTAAACCATCCGCATTAGAGATGGGATATAAATATTTACCCGAATATGAAGGCGAAATTGTAAAAGGGAAGATAGCCAAAAGCGGCGGTACAAATTCTGATTTCAGATTCACTACTGCTTATCTTTCTGTTCCAAAGGGAAACGCAGAAATATTTACATCCGAACCAGACAGCAGCGGCGTTGTAACATTCTTTACAAACAATATATACGGAAACAGGGAAGTGGTATTTGAGGTTCGCTCAAGTGATACTTTATCTGCTTTGTCGCTGGAGTTATTTGACCCCTTTCTGAAGCCAAAACTTACTCCTCCCCCTGCACTTTACATCACTCCCGATATGGAGGGAATATTAAAAGACAGAAGCATCGGAATGCAAATCGGGAAAAGATTCGGAACAGATACATTATTTGAGAAGATTACTCCAAAATACAATCCGCTTCTCAGCAATAAAAAGAAAGAGTACCTGCTCGACGATTATACACGATTCCCCGTTATGGAAGAAGTTATTATTGAGTACGTGACCGAACTCAGATACAGAAAATCTTCGAATAGTGCCGATCTTCAGGTTCGCTGGGAAAACGCTTTCAATTCTTTGGCTTATTCAAAAGATAATACACTCGCCATGATTGACGGAATACCTGTCTTCGATCACAGAAAAATACTTGAATATGACCCTCTTAAAATAAAGAGTCTTACAATATACGGGGGAGTATACTATATAGGAAATGTAAGCTATACGGGTATCGTTTCCTTAAAAAGTTATAAAGGAGATTATCCGGGACTGACATTTAATAAAAATGTAAGAATAATGGATTTTAAAGGAGTGCAGTACCCCTCAAGATTTACCGGTAAAATTATTTCGGGCAGGAATAATCTCCCTGACTATAGGAATACCCTTTATTGGGACCCTATTGTTAATATAGGAAAAGGAGCAGAGGTTTCTGTGAATTTCAGCACTCCTGCATACCCGGGCAAATTTGTTCTCTCTGTTGAGGGAGTGGATTCGGAAGGATTGCCCTTTGTATTTTCAAAGGAATTTGTTGTCGAGTAGCTTTCGCAAATTTTTTATCGGATAAACAAGTTTTAATCTGCCTTTGTCACAAGTTGACAAAACCCTGCTCTATTTTTGCATCTGTAAAAATAGGCGAATATGAATAAGGATATCTTTTCAAGTTTTCTTGATGCCTGTGTAACAGGTAATCTTGAAACAGTTAAAACAATGGCTTCCAATCATTCTGTTCTAAATGCAATAGAAAAAGGAGGGGTGTCTCCTTTACACAAAGCATGCGAAGGCGGGCATTTTAATGTTGTTAAGTACTTACTGCAAAACGAGCATTATATTCTTGACCCCAACATTCTTGCTCAGGCCGCCACTATTGCCAGAGAGAGGGGTTTTGACCAGATCCGGAGCTATATAACTTTATATTACATTAAATATTGCAGAAAATCAGCCTGTTAATTGGTTTTGCCTGGTTTTTAATCCAATTTTAATGCAGAAAGATTTGTTTGTTTAGAAAAGTTGCATATCTTTGCACTCCCCAAACGGAATAGATGGTCTCAGGACCATTTTTTTGACAGGGGAAGTTCATTGAAATTTTGGAAGACAAGTACGAAAAATACGTAGTACAATTTAGAGTAGAGCGTTAATTTCTTTTATAGGGAAATTGATCACAATA
>JAGDMC010000246.1 GCA_017860395.1 Bacteroidota bacterium
GAGAGCATTAATGTTGAGGATAAAAAGAAACCGCTCACAGATGAAGAGCTGGTAACTGTTCTTAATGAAAAAGGATATAAGGTTGCAAGAAGAACCGTTGCCAAATACAGGGAGCAGCTCAACATCCCTATTGCCCGCCTTAGAAAAGAGTTATAAAACATATCCAGCATGAAAAAAATATTTTTTGGGCTTTTCCTGGCCTCAATACTATTTTCCTGTAACATGAAAGAGAGAGCGGACCTTATTTTTATTAACGGTGATATCTACACTGTTGATTCTGCATTTACAAAGTGTAACGCCTTAGCCGTAAAAGACGGAATAATCATTGCCACTGGCGGGGACGACGAAATCCTTAATACATATCAGTCTAAAAATATTATTGACCTGGAGGGCAAACCGCTTTATCCCGGGTTCAACGATGCCCATTGCCATATAGCAGGTCTTGGTATGAGCCTCACGAGAGTTGACCTCAGGGGGGCAACATCTTTTGATGAGATATTGAGCCGTCTTAAAAAGAGACAGGAAGAAAATCCTTCCAAATGCCTTCTTGGCGACGGCTGGGACCAGAACCTTTGGGAAGATAAAAATTTTCCTTCAAACGAAAAGCTTAACGAGCTATTCCCGGATGTACCGGTAATATTGTCCAGGATTGACTTTCATGCAGTAATTGTAAATGACGAGGCTATAAAAAGGCTTGGCATAACTCCGGGCGACCCTTCAATAATTCCGGGGGAGGCTCTTATGAAAAACGGTAAGTTTCAGGGAGTATTTCTGGAGAACCTGGCAGACAGGTTTAAGGAAATTGTTCCAAAACCGGATGGGAAAGAGATGAGGGAAATTCTTCTTGCAGCTCAGGACGAGTGCTTTAAATACGGGCTCACTTCTCTGTCGGATGCCGGAGAGGAGCTTGATATGATAAACGTAATGGACAGCATGCAGGGAGAGGGGAAGCTAAAGATAAGGCTGGATGTATGGCTCACGCCGGGCGAAAGAAATTTTGCAAAATTTACCAAACCGTATAAAAACGGAAGGCTCAGCATTTCTGCCATCAAACTTTATGCAGACGGAGCCCTTGGCTCAAGGGGAGCGCTCATGATTGAACCATACAGCGACATGCCAAATACAAGAGGAATAAGCGTAAATACTTTTCAAAAGCTGGAGGAATATTGCAAATGGGCCTTTGACCACGGTTTTCAGGTGGCAATCCATTGCATCGGAGACGGGGCAAACAGAGAAGCATTGAGAATATATGCGAAGTTTCTTCCGGAAGGCAACAACCTTCGCTGGAGAATAGAGCATTCGCAGATTGTCAAGCCTGCCGATATGGCTATGTTTGCGAAGTATTCAATCATTCCGTCTATTCAGCCTACACATGCAACATCAGATATGCTTTGGGCCGATGAGAGGCTTGGAGAAAGGATTAAATATGCATATCCTTATAAGGAGTTGCTTAATCAGCTTGGCTGGCTGCCTGCCGGAACAGATTTTCCGATTGAACAGGTAAATCCGGTATACACATTCTTTGCCGCGGTATACAGGAAAAATCTTGATTTTATTCCTGAAGGAGGGTTTCAGATGGAAAACGCGCTTTCCAAAGAAGAAGCTCTAAAGGCTATGACAATATGGGCCGCTAAAGCCTCCTTTGAAGAGGGAGCCAAGGGCAGCATTGAGAAAGGTAAATTTGCCGATTTTGTTGTGCTGGATAAAGATATTATGACCGCCTCCGAGAAAGAGGTTCCTTTTATTAAGGTAATCAGAACTTTTGTTGGAGGAGAAGAGGTTTACAAGGCTGAATAAATCTACAGCTTGCTTCCATAGGCGAGGTCTCCTGCATCGCCAAGTCCCGGAACAATATATGACTTAATTGTAAGTTCTTCGTCTATTGCACCTACCCATAGAGTAGTATTCTTGTGTGGTATGTGTTTGGACAGATACTCAATTCCTTCTGTACTGGCTATTGGGCAAACGAGATGTGTGTGTGCCGGTTTTCCGCTTTCGCACAGTCTGTTGTAGGTGAGAACAACAGAAGAGCCTGTTGCCAGCATTGTGTCTGCAAGGATAAGTACTTTCCCTTCTACCGAAGGGCTGCTTGCATATTCAATCTGGATTGTAAACTTGTTGTCCTTGCCGTATTTTCTATAGGCTGCAATGAATGCATTCTGAGCTTTGTCAAAAAAACAGAGTATCCCGTTGTGTAATGGGAGTCCGGCCCGCATAATACTTGCAATAACAAGATTATCGTCACTTGTGCTGCACTTGGCAATACCCAGTGGAGTAGTGACGTCTTTTGATGAATAACGGAGAGTTTTGCTGATTTCATAGGCGAAAACCTCTCCAATTCTTTCCAGATTCCTGCGGAACCTCATGCTGTCTTTTTGCTGGTTATGGTCCCGTATCTCCGCGATGAAGCTATTGAGAACAGAGTCTTTCTCACCCAGATTGATTATTTTCATTGGTTTGGAAGTTTGCGAAATTGTTGTCAAAGATATAAAATAATCATATTATCCCATCATCGGCAAAACTAAAGTATCCATCACCTGCGATTATTAAATGGTCCAGCAATGTAATGTCAAAAAGGGATGCAGCATCTTTCAGGATTTTTGTCTGAAGCTTGTCATTTTCTCCCGGATGGAGATTCCCGCTTGGATGGTTGTGTACAAGAATGATTGAACTTGCAAGTTTTTCCAGCGCCCCCTTTATTACAAATTTAACGTCCACAACAGTTGCCGTGAGCCCGCCAATGGAAAGCCTCTCTTTTGAAATGAGTTTATTTGCGCGGTTTAGATACAAAACCCAGCACTCTTCGTGCGGAAGGTCCCTTAATACCGGGCTGATGAGTTTTGCGGCATT